>JAQVXF010000052.1 GCA_028709355.1 Syntrophomonas sp. | reverse complement strand
CGGTCGGGATGGGACAGCGGATATAGCGGCGATGGCAGCCGCCATCGATGATCAGACTGCCGGCGCGGTTATTCAACAGCCCAATTTCTTCGGCATCCTGGAAGATCCCACCCTCGTGGAGCAGGCGGTTCATGATCATAAGGGTCTGTTCATCATGGCAGTGGAGCCTGTCTCCCTGGCCCTATTGAAGTCCCCGGCCGAATGGGGCGCCGACCTGGCAGTGGGTGAAGGCCAACCACTGGGTATGAGCCTGAGTTTCGGCGGTCCCTACCTGGGTTTCATGGCCGCCACCAAGGCCCTGATGCGCAAGATACCGGGACGGATAGTAGGCCAGACCAGTGACCTGGACGGGAGGAGGGCTTTCGTCCTCACCCTGCAAGCCCGCGAGCAGCATATCCGGCGCGAATTGGCGGCCTCCAATATCTGCTCTAACCAGGCCCTGTGCGCCCTGGCTGCCAGCATGTACCTGACTTTCATAGGTGAGCAGGGCCTGCTAGACATCGCCCAGCGCTGTCACCACCTGGCCCGATATGCCCACCAGGAGTTCGTCAAGGCCGGTTTAGCCTTGAAATTTGACCAACCATTCTTCAGTGAGTTCGCCCTGCAGATTAACGATCCGGCCGCGGCCAACCGCCGCCTCCTGGAAAACGGTATCCTGGGTGGTTATGAACTGGAGGATGCTCTCTTGTTGGCCTTCACCGAGAAGCGCACCCCGGCCGAAATAGATAAACTGGTGACGGTGTTGGGAGGGATACAAATATGAATAAGCTGATATTCGAAAAGCATGTGGCCGGCAGCAATCCATTTACCCTGCCGGATGTCGATATAGCCAACACTGACATCACCACCACCATCCCCTCCCAATTTCTGCGGGGGGAGAAGACCGCCCTGCCGGAAGTCAGCGAAGTGGAAGCGGTGCGCCATTTTACCGAGCTGTCAACCCGCGCCTACGGGGTAGACAGCGGTTTATATCCGCTCGGTTCCTGCACTATGAAGTATAATCCCAAGATCAACGAGTGGGCGGCCCGGTTGCCAGGATGGGCCGGTCTCCATCCCTGCCAGCCCCAAGAGACTGTCCAGGGCGCCCTGCAATTATACTATGAGATGCAGGTAATGCTGGCTGAGATCACGGGCATGGACAGCTTCACCCTGCAACCGGCGGCTGGAGCCCATGGGGAGATGGCCGGAGTGTTGATCATGAAAGCGTACCACCAGCACCGCCAGGACCATCGCCGCACCAGGATGATGGTGCCCGATTCAGCCCACGGGACCAATCCAGCTACCGCCAATGTGGTCGGTTATGAGGTGATAGAAGTCAAATCCAACCCCCGCGGCCTGGTCGATCTGGATGATCTGCGCAGCAAGATGAGCGATGAAGTGGCCGGCTTGATGCTGACCAACCCCAATACCCTGGGACTGTTTGAAGAAGACATCGAGGAGATCGCCGCCATCGTACATGAGGGCGGGGGCCTGCTCTATTATGACGGAGCTAACCTGAACGGAATCATGGGGGTGACCCGTCCTGGTGACATGGGCTTCGACGTGGTCCATGTCAATCTGCATAAAACTTTCAGCACTCCCCATGGTGGTGGGGGCCCGGGCGCCGGACCGGTGGGAGTCAAGGCCCCGCTGGCTGCTTTCCTGCCCCACCCGCTGGTGATCCGACAAGGTGATGCCTACCGTTTCGATTATGACCGTCCCCTGTCCATCGGTAAGGTCAAAAACTACTACGGCAATTTCGGAGTGATCGTCAAAGCCTACACTTACATCAAGTCGCTGGGTGCCGCCGGCCTGAAAGAGGCCTGTCAACATGCGGTGTTGAATGCCAATTACCTGCGTCACCAGTTGGGCCAGGTGTACCATATCCCCCAGGATCTGCTCTGCAAACACGAGTTCGTGGCCACCTCCAGGAATCAGGCCGACCAAGGGGTGAGCACCCTGGATATCGCCAAGCGGCTGATAGATTATGGTTACCACCCGCCGACGGTATATTTCCCCCTCATCGTCCACGAGGCCATGATGATCGAACCCACCGAAACCGAGTCCCGGGAGCGACTGGATGATTTCGTCCAGACCATGCAGGCGATCGCCCTGGAAGCAAAAGAGATGCCGGATCTGGTCATCCTCGCCCCCCATGATGCCGCCATCAGGAGGGTGGATGAGGTGACCGCCGCCCGCAAGCCGATCCTGAAATGGGAGGCCCAGTAAAATAATGAAGGACCTGATTATAATCGGCGGGGGCCCGGGTGGATATGTAGCAGCCATCCGGGCCCGCCAATTAGGTTTAAGTGTAGTGCTGATCGAAAAAGACTCCTATGGCGGAACCTGCCTCAACCGAGGCTGCATTCCCACCAAAGCCTACTACCAGAACGCGTTAGTGCTGCGCACCATCATGGCCAGCCGGGAATTCAACATCCAGGTGGGCGAGGTTGCTTTTGACATGGCCGGCGCCCACCTGCGCAAAAACCAAGTGGTTCATAAACTGGTGTCCGGGGTGGAGAAACTCCTCAAGGAGAATGGAGCGACGCTGATCAAGGGTACCGCTACCCTGTTAAACAAGAACACAGTCCAGGTCGACGGTCAGGAGATCCAAGCTCACCACCTGCTCATCGCCACCGGTTCCCTCCCCTTCTCCTTGCCCATCCCCGGAAGCCAACTGGAGGGGGTGCTCACCAGCGATCAGTTGCTGGACCTGGAGACAGTGCCGGAACGTTTGGCTATCATCGGCGGAGGCGTGGTGGGGCTGGAATTCGCCTGCATATTCAGCGCCTTCGGCAGCAAGGTTACCGTCTTCGAATATATGCCCGAGCTGCTGCCCGGCATGGACCGTGAACTGGGCAAACGGCTGCGGGTATTCCTGAAAAAGCAGAAGATAATAGTCCACACCGGGGCAGCGGTGGAGAAGATAGAAGCTGCGAATGGAACCTCGTCAGGCTTGGAGGTAAACGCTGCCAGCAAGGCCGGTCTGATAAAAACCCTGGCGGACAATATCCTGATGGCTACCGGCCGCAGACCCTGTACCACTGGTCTCCATTTGGACCGGCTGGGCATCGCCACCGATAGAGCCGGTTTCATCAAGGTCGACCACCATTTCCAAACCAATCTGGCCGGTGTCTATGCCATCGGCGATGTGATCGGCGGAGCCATGCTGGCCCATGTGGCCTCGGAGGAAGGGATAAGCGCAGTGGAGAACATAGCCGGCCATGATTCAGAGATTCATTACCATGCGGTCCCCGCTTGTGTCTTCACCATGCCCCAGATCGCCAGTGTAGGATTAAGTGAGGAAGCAGCTCATGCAGGGGGCATCGATGTTCGCAGCGGCAAGTTCCAATTTGCCGCCAACGGCAAGGCCATGGCGATGGGAGAGACCGAGGGAATGGTCAAGGTACTGGCCGACCAGGAGAATACCATAGTGGGCGTGCACATCATCGGCCCCCATGCCAGCGATCTGATCATGGAAGGTACCCTGCTGGTCAAAAACCGCATGAAGGCGAGCGACCTCATCGGCACCATCCACCCCCATCCCACCCTCAGCGAAGCCATAATGGAGGCGGTGCTGGACCTCCAGGGCCAGGCCCTCCACCTTTCCCCGCCCCGGCGATGAGTTTCCGGGGGAGCATGGCTGCATGGAGGGATAGCATCCAACCTGACCCGACACGGAGGTAATGACCCAGAGATGATCGAGATAATAAACCAGGTTACCGATCCCTATTTCAATATGGCCCTGGAAGAGTACCTGGTCCAACAGCTGGAGGGCCAGCAAGATTTTTTCATGCTGTGGCAGAACCGGCCGGCGGTCATCGTAGGCCGCAACCAGAACACCCTCGAGGAGATCAATTCCGACTATATCGAAGAGCAGGGAATCACTGTGGTGCGACGCCTCTCCGGGGGCGGGGCGGTATATCACGACCAAGGCAACCTGAACTTCACCTTTGTCCTGAATGATCCCAGGGATTTCGCCAATTTCGAGAAATTCACCCGCCCGGTGATAAAGGCTTTAAAGAGATTGGGCATCGCAGCTGAAAACAACGGCCGCAACGATATCACAATCGGGGGCCGCAAATTTTCCGGCAACGCCCAGTTCAAGTACCGGGATCGCCTGCTTCACCATGGCACTATCCTCTGGGCCACCGATATCGAGATGATGGTACAGGCTTTGAATCCCAGCGGGACCAAGATATCCTCCAAAGGGATAAAATCAGTGCGCAGCCGGGTCACCAATCTGGCGGAACACCTGTCCGCACCTCTTGCCATGGAGGAATTCAAGCGATTGCTGACTGAGGAGGTAGCCTTGGAATCGGGCGGGCTAGCTGGCTATCAGCTGGGCGCGAAGGATTTGGCGCTCATAAATGAAATGCGGGAGCGCAGGTACTCCACCTGGGACTGGAACTACGGAAGCTCACCGGCTTTCAACCTCCAGAAGACCCGCTCTTTCCCTTGGGGCCAGGTGGACTTGCGGGTGGATATCAAACGGGGCGCCATAAGCGCCTGCCGGATCTACGGCGATTACTTCGCCGGGGCTGAAATGGCCGAACTAGAAAGCCAACTGGTGGGCATCTCCTACCAGGAGGCGGCGGTGCGCAGTCGTTTGACTGCCATCGACCTGTCCGGCTATCTTCCCCAGCTGTCCGTCGATGAATTTGTCGACCTTCTGTTCAAATGAACGTTGACTAATGACCCCTGTCTGTATTCTGGTCGGGAGGTACCGCAAGCATGGAGATACAGAAACTGAAAGGCAACACCTGGGTTATCGAAGCCGACCTAGCTTCGGTCGGCCTATACATATTTGCCGATAAAAGTTGCCTGTTGATCGACAGCGGCGCCAGCCTTAAACAGGCCGAGAGTGTTCTGCAATCTTTGCAGGCGCAAGGTCTGACCGTACATGCTATCTTCAATACCCATGGTCACGCCGATCATTGCGGCGGCAATCGATACCTGCAGGAGAATACCGATTGCCGCATCTATGCCTCCCCCATCGAGGCCGCCTTCATCGAAAATCCCCTCTTAAACCCTTTTACCTTATACGGGGGCTTTCCTCCCAAAGTGCTGCAGGGCAGGTTTTTCCAGCCGCAGCCATCTCGGGTGACCGACCGGCTGGAGGCAGGCGTGGTGAGGATCAATGGGCGGGAGTTCGAGATACTTGATCTGGGAGGCCATACCCTGGGCCATCTGGGGATACGCACTCCCGACGATTTTGTCTTCGCCGGGGACAGTTTGATTGCAGCGGAGATATTGGCCGCCAACCCCTTCCTCTATCTGGCTCATCCTGCCCACCAGTGGCTGACCCTGGCGAAAATCGAAAGGGAGGCTTATCCCAACTTCTATCTGTCCCACGGGGGATGGCAGGATGACATTCGGTCGCTCTGCAATATCAATCGCACCTTGATGGTCCATATAATGGATAGCCTGCGGGAAATCCTGCAGGTGCCCCGCAGCCTGGAAGAAGTGACCGCCGCCATGATAAGCCGTCAGAATCTGGACATCAATCGCAACCACTATTTTCGCCTGTCGGGCAGTATCGCTGCCTTCCTAGCTTACCTATGTAACCAAGGCCACGCCAAGCTTTTCACCGAAGGAGCCCGCCTCCTCTATCGAGCCCGGTCGACCGGCTAAGTCGAGCTAGTTCCTCCAGTTAATATCCGACGACAACCATTGGGCAAGGCAACAGAACCGTCCCCTTGCCTTTTTTTGGCATTAGCTGCCGCTGCCCTCAGTCGGCTGGGGGAGATTCCAAGACCGCCAGTATTTCCTGTTTTAATTGGTTCTTGCGCTGCTCATTGGCCCCGGCCATTTCCACCCGCAGTCTGACCTGAGCGGGTCGAGGTGACAGCACATAGATGGTATCGGCCAGCAGCAGGGCTTCTTCGATGTCATGGGTCACCAGCACTACTGTCGGCTGGTATTTGGCGCACAGTTCCTTCAACCAGACCTGCATCTTGTGCCGGGTGATGGCATCCAGGGTGGCGAAGGGTTCATCCAACAGCATGATATCGCTGGTAAAAAGGTAGGTGCGCAACAGAGCGGCCCGCTGGCGCATCCCCCCCGACAACTGGCGGGGATAATAGCGCTCGAATCCCTCCAACCCGAAATCCTGCAGATATCTCCGGGCTTGACCATGGGCGTCCTTCCGGCTCACCCCTCTGAGCAACAGGGGGATGCAGACGTTGTCGAGGATGTCCTGCCAGGGCAGCAACAGATCCTTCTGCTGCATATAGCTGATCCGGCCGGTCCGTCCCGTCCAATCCACTCCGCCCAATTCTATCTGGCCCTGGTCAGGTTTGAGCAAACCGGCGATGGTGTTGAGCAGGGTGCTCTTGCCGCAGCCGCTGGGGCCGAGGATCACTGCAAATTCACGGCACTGGATGGCCATGGAAATGTTGTCCAGGGTTAGGACCCGTTCCAGAGTCTTGCTCACCCCGCTCACCTTGATCGCTGTCACAGCTGCATCCTCCTAGGGCAAGAAGTTGTTGCTGAAGGCCTTCTGAGTATCGATGTTGGTCTCGATCAGCTGATTGTTGAACATGAAATCAGCGTAGTTCTTCCATACTTCCGGCTTCATCTCCCCCCAGCGGGGTGCGTCAGCCTGGTATTGGGAGGCCAGGTACTTCTGACTGGCCAGTACCAGGGGTTGGTTCAGTTCCGGTACCGCTTTGACCAGTATAACTGCTGCCGGCTCGGGATTATCGATGGCGAAGCGATAGCCTTGGGCGGTAGCCCGCATGAATTTCCGGACCATTTCCGGATCCTGGGCGATTTTGGTCTCACTGCTGATCAATACCGGGGTGTAATAATCGAAAACTGCATCCTCATCCTTGAGACTGATGAAGTTGAGGGGAATGTTTCTTATCTGGGCTTCGATGCCGGTCCAGGCTTGAAAGATCCAGGCGAAATCAATACCTTTCTCCATGCTGGCAAAGAAATCCGCGTCACCCATATTAACCATCTTGATCTTTTCGAAGTCGGCATCGTTTTGAGCCATCAGTGCTTTCAGCACCGCCGTTTCCGCCGGCGAACCCCAGCCCCCGTATGTCTTGCCTTCGAAATCCTTGGGAGTCTTGATGTTCTTGCCGGCTGGCGAGGCGAAGCCGGAGGTGTTGTGCTGGATAACCGCAGCCAGAGCCACCACCGGTATGTTCTCGGACCTGGCACTGGTCACTTCTTCCTGGTAACTGACCGCGAAATCTGCTTTGCCCGTGGCCACCAGCAGCGGGCTGGTGCCCTCGGAGGGCTGTACAATAGTTACGTCCAGGCCTTCCGCAGCATAGAAGCCTTGCTCCTGGGCCACGTATAAGCCAGTATGGTTGGTGTTGGGGAACCAATCCAGCATAACCGTCACCTTCTGGGGTGCGGCCGCGGCCGGCGTCTCAGCCTTAGGAGCGCAGCCACCTACCGCCATGGCCACCAGAGCCAAAGCCAGG
>JAQVXF010000001.1 GCA_028709355.1 Syntrophomonas sp. | reverse complement strand
GCTGCTGGTCAGGGTTGGCTCATATTTCCATGATATCGGCAAAGTTAAGCGGCCTGAATACTTTGTCGAGAACCAGCGCGGTTATGACGAACCACACAACAAGATAGCCCCGGCCTTAAGTGCCCTCATAATAATCTCACATGTGAAAGAAGGCGTGGAACTGGCCCGTGAAGCGCATTTGCCTGAGGTGATAATCGATTTTATCGCCAGCCATCACGGTACCAGTCTGACCAAGTATTTCTACACCCAGGCTATCGCCGAAGAAGGTGAAGGCATGGTGAACGAGGAAAGCTTTAGATATGAGGGGCCCAAACCACAAACCAAGGAAGTGGCCCTGGTGATGCTGGCTGATGCAGTGGAGGCGGCGGTCCGCTCCCTGCCCAATCCCAACCTGGACAACATCCGGATAATGGTCAACAAGATAATCCGGGATAAACTGACCGACCACCAACTGGATGAATGCGACCTTACTTTTAAGGACCTGGATGTGCTGGGGAACAGCTTCTGCAATGTCCTGGGAGGAGTCTATCATAAGCGGATAGAGTACCCTGATATCGTTCAGGAGTTTACCAAAAGGAGGGAACAATTTGGAAACGATGATCTCAAACCAGCAGACCAAGGTGGAGTATGATCTGAGCCTGGAAAAGGTGATTAACCAAGTGGTGAGTGCCACTGCCCGGTTGCATGATCTGGGTCCGGACACTGAATTGAGCATCCTGCTGGTCGACGATGATTATATCCGCAAGTTGAATCATCTATATCGTGGTCAGGATTCCCCTACTGATGTTCTCTCTTTTGCCATGAATGAATCAGGTGAAGATGAACCTGAGTATGATGCTTCGGAGGAGACCAATATCCTCGGGGACATAGTCATATCTTTAGAAAAAGCATTGGTTCAGAGCCAGGAATACGGGCACAGCCTGGCTCGGGAGGTGGGCTTTCTAACCGTCCACGGCATGCTGCACCTGCTGGGATTTGAGCATAGTTCTGAAGCAGATGATCAGACCATGCAGGCTTGGCAGGAAAAAATATTGCAGAGTGTCGACCTGGAAAGGTAGACTGAGATGAAAAGACTGGCTCTTAGTTTCTGCTATGCTTTTCATGGGGTATACCAATCCATAACCACTAGTGCCAATATGCAGATACACCTCCTGGCAGTTGTGCTGGTGGTGAGCTTGGGTTGGGGAGTCGGTTTGGACCGGGTGGAATGGGCGTTACTTAGCCTGACCATTTTCCTGGTACTGACGGCTGAGACTATCAATAGCGCCATAGAAAGAACGGTCGACCTGGCTTGCCCCGAGCGGCATCCAGTCGCCAAGATGGCCAAGGACCTGGCTGCCGGAGCCGTGCTACTGGCAGCACTCAATGCCCTGGTGATGGCGATACTGGTGTTCGGACCTCATCTGCTGCACCTGGGCGAATGAAAGGGGAGGCAGGATTTGAACCGAGAGGAACTGGTAGCTGCTGCTCGTACCGCACAGGAGAGGGCTTATGCACCTTATTCCCATTATCGGGTCGGAGCAGCCCTTTTGACTGCCACGGGCAAGGTCTTCACTGGGACCAACATCGAGAACGCCTCTTACAGCCTCACTATCTGCGCCGAGCGGGTAGCCCTATTTTGCGCGGTGCTGGCCGGTGAGCGGCACTTCGAATGTTTGGCGATAACTTCCAGCGGTAGGGGCCGATTGAGTCCGTGTGGGGCGTGCCTGCAGGTTCTGGCGGAATTCGCACCCTCGCTGCAGATAATTATCAGCACCGCAACCGGTGAATTGGAGCAATACAGCCTGAGAGAGATGCTGCCCTATGCGTTCTCTCTGGAAACTGAATCTAAATCCTAGCTCGGTGGGCGGGCTAGGGGGACCAGTTAATACATAAAGCTGCGGAGATCTCATCCAAGGCAGAAGGGGCATAAAAATTTTGAAGTCTGGATTTGTAAGCGTTATCGGTCGTCCCAACGTGGGGAAATCGACGCTGGTCAATAAGCTGATTGGGTCCAAAATAGCCATCGTATCTGATAAGCCCCAGACCACCCGGACCCGCATCCAGGGGATTCTAACCTCCGAATCGGGACAAATAATATTTATCGATACTCCGGGGATGCACAAACCCAAGCATCTGCTGGGAGAATATATGATGAAGGTGTCCACCCAGAGCCTGGACGAGGTGGATATCATCTATTATATCACCGACGTCACCAGTCCCTTCGGACCCGGGGAGAAGCACATCATCGACCAGCTCAGGCACAGCAAGGTGCCGATTTTCTTGTTGGTAAATAAGGTTGACCTGGTCCAGCCCCAGGAAGTCCAGCAGTTCATGCAGTCATTTTGCAACCAGATGAAATTTATGGAGTGCATTCCCATATCAGCTGCCCAAGGTGACAATCTGGACCGGCTGCTGGAAACGACTTACCAATATTTACCGGAAGGCCCGTTATATTATCCCGAGGATGACCTGACCGATCAGCCGGTATCATTCATCGTGGCTGAACTTATCAGAGAAAAGGCCCTCATCCTGACTCGCGACGAGGTGCCACATTCCCTGGCGGTGGAAATTGAGGAATTCAAACACCAGAGTCCCGATAAGATCTATATTCGGGCGGTCATCAATACCGAAAGGGATTCCCAGAAGGGTATCCTCATCGGCAAAAAGGGTCAGATGCTTAAAAAGATCGGCGAGCAGGCCCGCGCCGATATTGAGAAGATGCTGAATACTTCGGTGTACCTGGATTTATGGATCAAGGTCAGGAAAAACTGGCGGGACAACCCGGGCAACCTGAACCAACTGGGTTATCATAATTAGCGTCGCGCATGGTGGGGTGACAGGATGAATGGGGTGGATCTGGCTTCGTATATAGACAGCACCAATTTGAAAGCTGACGCCCGGCAAACAGATATAGAGGCATTGTGCCAGGAAGCCAGCGAACGCCATTTGGCGGCAGTATGTGTGCATCCCTATCGGATCTCCCTTTGTCGCCGCTTGTTGACGGGTACTGCGGTCAAGCTATGCACCGTGGTCGGTTTTCCGCTGGGTGCCGATGGGCTGACCGGCAAGTCTTGTCTGGCGGCCTGGTCGCTGGATCAGGGCGCTGACGAACTGGATATGGTAATAAATATCGGCGCCTGTAAAGACGGGAATTATCAGACCGTGCGACAGGAGATCGAGGCTGTAGCGGCTTTGAAACAAAAGCAGCCGTTCATTCTCAAAGTGATAGTAGAGACGGGCTTGCTTGATTATAACCAACTAGGGGCAGTGGCGGGAGTGATTAACCAGACCGAAGCTGATTTTGTCAAAACTTCGACCGGCTTCGGGCCGCGCGGCGCTAGCTTAGATGATATCGCCCAACTCATGCAATACAAGCGACCCTCTCTAAAGATAAAGGCTTCGGGAGGAATAAGAGACCGCGCTTTCGCCTTGGCCCTTATAGAAGCGGGAGCTGACCGGATCGGCACCAGCAATGCCGGTCAATTACTGCGATCCTACCCAACTACCTGCGAAAAATAGTCCTATCCCAATCCAGTCAACCGAGGTGTTAAGGAGTTGAGCATGTATTACCGCAGTCGTGCCATAATTTTGCGAGCCCGCAATCTGAGGGAGAGCGACCAATTGGTCACTGTCTTCACTGAGAAAGAGGGCAAGCTGACCGCCGTAGCCAAAGGAGTCAAAAAGCCCAAGAGCAGTCTGCGCGGCTGTGTCCAGCCTTTTTGCCATTCCCTCCTTTTTTTCAGCCAGGGGCGTAACATGGACATAATCACCCAGGGCCGGGTCATTGATTTCTTTGGCAATTCCCGCGAAGACTTGAATCGCACCCTCTACAACGTATACATGATGGAGATCATGGACAAGAGCCTGATGGACAAGGTCCCTCTGCCCGGCCTATACCAAGAGCTGCTGGCGGTCCTGGAAATCATCGATGCCGAGGGATTTAATCCCCTGCTGGTGCGCCTCTTCGAAAGCCGGTTGTTGGTCCACCTGGGTTATAAGCCGGTACTCGACCAATGCGTGCAGTGTGGCGGGCGGGTTCCCAGTCAATATGCTTTCAGCCTGGCTGATGGAGGCTTAGTGTGTGCCGGTTGCTCGACGGGAGATACCAGCCTGATGCACCTGCGGGGCGATTGCCTGGCGCTGATCCGTTTGCTCTCTGAGGGCTCTTTGCAGGCCGTGCGCCGGGTCAAGGCTTCACCGGAGGTCATGCGCCAGTTGGAGTCGTTCTTGGAGCGCTACCTGGAATACCATGTGGAACAGAAATTTCGGGTCAAGAACACGATTCGCTGGCTGAAGCAGGCCATGGCGGTTTCCATTTGACAAGCTGGGACTGCGGTTGATAAACTATCAATGAATTTAATAGCCATACGATGATGAAAAGGAGTAAGGTAAACAGCCCCTTCCAGAAAGCCGGGCAGGATGTGAACCGGCAGGGTCTGTATCTGAAGGCGTTTCGGAGTAATGGACATTCAAGAGGTGGGCCACGTGTCAAGCAGGGTGGAACCGCGGGTTTTTAGTCCCGTCCCTGTTGTGTTACGGGCTTTTTTATTTTCGGGGCCGATATCCAGGCTTAATGGCTGGTTGAGCCGATTATGAGAGCATCCTGATCACAGGTGTTGCTCGCCAATAAAATATCATAGGGGGTCGAACAATGAATTTCCAGGAGATCATCATCAACCTGCAAGAGTTCTGGGGACAACAGGGCTGCATCATCCAGCAGCCCTATGACATGGAGAAGGGGGCGGGGACCATGAATCCGGCCACCTTTTTGCGTTGCTTGGGACCCGAGCCATGGAACGTGGCCTACGTCGAGCCCTCCCGGCGGCCCACCGACGGGCGCTATGGGCAGAATCCCAATCGTCTTCAGCACTACTACCAGTTCCAGGTCATCCTGAAACCCTCCCCCGATGATGTGATCGATTTGTACCTGGAGAGCCTGCGCCGTTTAGGCATTGAGCCGGGGAAACATGACATCCGGTTGGTGGAGGACAACTGGGAATCACCAACCTTGGGGGCCTGGGGATTGGGATGGGAGATATGGTTGGATGGCATGGAGATAACCCAGTTTACCTATTTCCAACAATGTGGAGGTTTCGACTGCTACCCGGTCAGTGCGGAGATTACTTATGGTTTGGAGCGGATCGCCATGTACATCCAGAATCGGGAAAGTGTCTTCGATGTAGAGTGGGTGGATGGTATCAGCTATGCTGATGTACACCACCAGGCGGAGGTGGACTATTCACATTATAATTTCACCGTGGCCGACGTCCCCACTTTGACCACCATGTTTAACCTCTGCGAGGAGGAAGCCCGGCGGGTGGCAGAATTGAAACTGCCCCAACCGGCTTACGATTATGTCCTCAAGTGTTCGCATCTTTTTAACCTGCTCGACGCCCGCGGAGCCATAAGCGTTACCGAACGCACTGGATATATCGGCCGGGTTCGCAACCTGGCCCGCACGGTAGCCCGTGAATACCTTGAACAGCGGGAGCGGATGGGCTATCCGCTTTTGAAGGACGAAAACCTAAGAGCGGCACTATTGCAGACCAAGGAGGTGCAAGGGTAATGAGTAAAGATATGCTTCTCGAGATCGGGGTGGAAGAGATACCTTCGGCGTTAATGCCGGACGCCCTGAAAGATCTTAAAGAGATTGCCAGCAGCAAATTGCAGCAAAGCCACCTGGATTTCGCTGAGGTTGTAACCCTGGGTACCCCGCGACGTTTGGTCCTGTTGGTTAAAAGCCTGTCGGAACAACAGCGGGACACTATCATCGAAAACCGGGGTCCCAAGGGATCGGCAGCTTATGATAAGGATGGCTCGCCCAGTAAAGCGGCGTTAGGTTTCGCCCGCAGCCAGGGCATAGAGGTTGACTCCCTGGTGATAAGAGAGGTAGGGGGAATCGAGTATGTATACGCAGTACGGCATGAACCCGGCGGCCTTACTGAGGAACTGCTGCCCGGTTTGTTGACCGAGATGATAAATGCCCTGAACTTTCCCCGCTCGATGCGCTGGGGCTATTTCCAGATCCGGTTTGCCCGCCCCATCCGCTGGCTCCTGGCCATCTACGGGACCGGGCAATTGCCGATCAAGATCGAGAATGTAAGCAGTTCGGATTGGACCAGAGGGCATCGTTTCCTGGCCCCGGAGGCGATCACAGTAGCCAGTATAAATGAATACTTCGATGCATTGCAGGACAATTATGTAATCGTGGATCAGGAGCAGCGTAAGGCAATGATCTGGGCCCAGGTCCAAGAAGCAGCACAGCGGGCAGGTGGTAGGGCGATGGAGAACGAAGACCTGTTAAACGAAGTATCCTTCCTGGTGGAGTATCCCACTGCCTTTTTTGGAGAATTCTCCCCCGCTTATCTTGAGGTCCCCGCGGAAGTCCTGACCACCAGCATGATCGCCCACCAGCGCTATTTCCCCGTCTTCACGGCGGACAATAAGCTGATGGCTGGATTTGTCGGGGTCAGAAATGGTACCGATTATTGCCTGGATCTGGTCAGGGCAGGTAATGAAAGAGTGTTGAAGGCCCGCCTGGAAGATGCTCTCTTCTTCTGGCGGGAGGACACCGCCAAATCGCTGGCCCAGTTGGTGCCCGGTTTGCAGAACGTCATGTTCCACGAAAAGCTGGGCAGCATCCTGGATAAAGTCCAGTGCCTGCGCAGTCTGGCAATCTTCATAGGTCGCACTCTGGGGATGGGCGACCCGGACCAACTCGACCGGGCTGCATTCTTATGCAAGGCTGACCTGCTCAGCAATATGGTGTATGAATTCCCTGAATTGCAGGGGATAATGGGCCGGTATTACGCCCTCCACGATGGTGAGGACAGCCAGGTGGCGGAAGCCATCCTGGAGCATTACTTGCCCCGGTTTGCCGGTGATCGGCTGCCTGATTCAGAGACTGGCCAAGTATTGGCCCTGGCAGAAAAGCTATTCAACCTTACCGCTTTCTTCGCCATGGGTATAAAACCCTCTGGTTCTCAAGACCCCTATGCTTTGAGGCGCCAGGCCCTGGGGATAGTATATATGATAATCGACCTCGGGTTGAGGGTTGATTTGCGCGTATTGATTACTGAGACTCATGCCGTCATGGGCAGGTTTGGACTCACTCGTGATGCCGGGGCGACTGCTGCCGACCTGATGGATTTTATTCTCCAGAGGATGCGCGGGATTATGTCGGACCGGGGATATTCCTATGATGTGATAGATGCGGTGTTGGAACGGGATGTCGATGATCTGCAACAGATCATAGCCCGGGCCGATGCGGTCCGTCTATTCAAGGAATCGTCGGGTTGGCAAGATTTCATGGTGGTTTTCAACCGTGCCCATAACCTGTCTAAAAAATGGGCCAGCTTGGATGTACGCTCCGAACTGCTTGTCGACCCTAGTGAGAAGACTCTCTACGCTGAGGTAAGGGAAACTCAACCGTTAGTGGACAGGGCTTTCCAGGCAGAAGACTTCATGGAAGGATTGAAATTGATAGCGGGGCTGCGGCCTGCCCTGGATGAATTCTTCGAGGCGGTGATGGTGATGGTGGAGGATCCTGAGCTGCGGGCGGCCCGCTTGGGCTTGTTGAAGACCATCGCGAACATGGGTAACCAATTGGCGGATTTCACCAAAATAGTGCTATAAAAAAATTTCCCTTGCCAAACAGGATTTTTTTAGTCTATAAAGTATATGTAATTGGGGTGGTAAAACCCAAAAAGTATAGCATAATTGGTGGTGAAAAACATCGAGCTGAATGAGCGGCAAGAGAAAATCCTGGATATTGTCAAAAAGCAAGGGCCGATTACCGGTGAAAATATAGCTGAGATCCTCGAGGTCACCCGGGCAGCTCTGCGCCCTGACCTGGCTGTCCTGACCATGTCTGGCTATTTGGAGGCCAAACCCCGGGTAGGCTACACCTACAAGGCGGACGGCTTCAACACCAGGATCAAGAAGGTTCTCAATCAGTACCGGGTCAAGGACATCATGTCCATGCCCATCGTGGTGAAAGAGAAAACCAGCATTTATGATGCCATCGTTACCCTGTTTTTGGAGGACATAGGAACGCTTTTTGTGGTCGATGAGAGTAATTTCCTGGCTGGCTTGGCGTCACGCAAAGACTTGCTCAAAGCCACCATGGGGAAGGTTGATATCCATAAGGTGCCGGTCAGCGTTATAATGACCCGCATGCCCAATGTTATTACCGCTGACATCGAGGATTCAGTGGTGACCGTGGTCAAAAGACTGGTGGAGCATGAAGTTGATTCACTGCCAGTCGTGCGCCGGTCTGGAGAGCTGATGGGCAAAGAACATCTGGAAGTGGTGGGTAGGATCACCAAGACCAATATAACCAGGTTGTTTCTGGATCTTGCCTTGAAATAAGGAGGAGGTATTGAATATTGTCTGATCATTTACCCGGGGTTTTTATTGTATCTGACTCCATCGGCGAGACGGCCGAGATGGTGGTCAGGGCAGCGGCCAGTCAATTCAACTCCGGAACCATGGAGATACGGCAGATACCCAACATAAGCGACAAAGGCACCTTGGCCGAGGTTGTGCATCAAGCTGCCGAAAACCACTTTATGATAGCCTATACTCTGGTTTTAAATGAATTGGCGGAATTCCTGCGCCAGGAAGCCCACCGTTCGGGAGTCGTCTGTGTAGACGTGCTGGGCCCGATAATTTCAGCCTTCGAGGAGGCCAGCCAACTGGCTCCGAAGCGAGAACCAGGCTTGCTGCGCCGGGTGGACGAGATGTATTACCGCCGGGTGGAAGCGGTAGAATTCGCTGTCCGCTACGACGATGGCAAAGATCCCAAGGGTATAACCCTGGCTGATATTGTACTGGTAGGTGTATCCCGTACCTCGAAAACGCCCCTATCCATGTACTTGGCCCATAAAAGGGTTAAGGTCGCCAATGTACCTCTGGTACCCGAGGTGACACCACCAGATGAACTGTTCCGATTGGAACGCGGCAAAGTGATAGGCCTGGTGATCAAACCGGATCTATTGAACAGCATCCGTATCGAAAGGCTGAAAACCCTGGGACTGACTGGACAAGCCAGCTATGCCAACTACGAAAGGATTTTGGAGGAGTTGGAATATGCAGACAGGATAATGAAGAAACTGGGTTGCCCGGTCATCGACGTGACCAACCGGGCGGTAGAAGAGACAGCCAGCAAGATCCTCGAAATCTACTATAGGAGGTTGAGTAATGTCTAGCAAGAAGTGGGTTTATCTATTTGAAGAAGGGAAATCAGACATGAAATCGATCCTGGGCGGCAAGGGGGCCAACCTGGCGGAGATGACCAGGATCGGGTTGCCGGTTCCGCCTGGCTTCACCATAACTGCGGAAGCTTGTAATGAGTACCTGGCCTTGGGACAGGAATTTCCGGCGGGAATCCTGGAACAGACTTTTGCGGCGCTGGCCCAGCTGGAGGAAAAGACCGGCAAGAGCTTCGGGGACAGGGACAACCCGCTGCTGGTCTCAGTAAGGTCAGGGGCGGCGGTGTCCATGCCCGGCATGATGGACACCATTTTAAACCTGGGTCTCAACGATGAGTCGGTCCAGGGCCTGGCCAGCTTATCCGGTGACGAGAGGTTCGCTTATGATTGCTACCGCAGGTTTATTCAAATGTTTGGCAATGTGGTTTTGGAAATGGAACATGCCCACTTCGATGACATCATTGAGAAATATAAGAGGAAACTGGGATTGATATTCGATTATGAGATCCCAGCTAGTGAGCTATTGGCTATGATATCGGAATACAAAAACCAGGTCAAAAAGGACAAAGGCATTGATTTTCCGCAGGACGTGCGGGAGCAATTGATCATGGCGATAACAGCCGTGTTCGGTTCCTGGAACAACCAGCGAGCTATCGTATATCGACGCATCAATAAGATCAGGGATGATTTGGGCACTGCTGTGAATGTGCAGTGCATGGCCTTTGGCAATCTTGGCGAAGACTGCGGGACCGGGGTGGCTTTTACCCGCAGTCCCTCCACCGGAGAGCGTGAACTGTACGGGGAATTCCTGGTCAATGCCCAGGGAGAGGATGTAGTGGCTGGTATCCGCACCCCCCTGCCGATATCCAATCTCAAAGAGAACCTCCCGTCTGTATATGAACAATTCGTGAATACCTGCAATAATCTGGAAAAACATTATCGGGACATGCAGGACATCGAGTTCACCGTGGAAAAAGGGGTCCTGTACATGCTGCAGACCAGGACCGGCAAGAGGACTACCAAAGCGGCGGTTAAGATCGCGGTGGATATGGTGAGCGAAGGACTGATCAGCCAGGGAGAGGCCTTGCTGAGGATAGATCCCGAGCAGATCGATCAACTCCTGCATCGGCAGATAGATACCTCGGCCCATTTGGAACCTATCGCTAAGGGTTTGCCGGCATCTCCAGGCGCAGCTAGCGGCCGGGTGGTGCTGGATGCAGACCTGGCCGAGAAACTGGGCGAAGCCGGGGAGAGAGTATACTGGTACGAAACGAGACCGCTCCAGATGATATCCATGGTATTGTCCATTCGCAGGGGGTGTTGACTGCCAGGGGGGGGATGACTTCACACGCGGCGGTAGTGGCCCGGGGCATGGGCAAACCTTGTGTATGCGGTTGTGAGACCATCAAGATCGATTTAGCCAGTCGCCTATTTAGTGCCAACGGGGTGACTGTGAAAGAAGGGGACATCATAACCATCGATGGTTCGACCGGAAATGTCATGATCGGTGAGGTGCCGATGATCGAACCCACTCTATCTGACGAGTTCCAAATCCTGCTGACCTGGGCGGACGAAGTCAAAAGACTCGGGGTGCGCGCCAATGCGGATACTCCTGAGGATGCTATGAAGGCCAGGGAATTTGGGGCTCAAGGCATCGGCCTGTGCCGGACCGAGCATATGTTCATGGCTCAGGAGCGACTGCCCAGCGTGCAGGAGATGATATTGGCCGATAATCTGGAGGACCGGCAGAAGGCCCTGGCCAAACTGCTGCCGTTCCAGCGGGATGACTTCTATGGTATCCTCAAGGCGATGGCGCCATTTCCGGTGACCATACGATTGCTTGATCCGCCCCTGCACGAATTTCTGCCTGACCATGAATCGCTGATGTTGGAAATCGCCGAGATGAAATATAGGAATGCCAATCCCTATGAAATCTTTGCCAAAGAGCAGATGGCCAAAAAAGTGCAGCAGTTATCGGAAGCCAATCCGATGCTGGGACACCGGGGGTGCCGCCTGGGCTTGACTTATCCGGAGATTTACATCATGCAGGCCCGGGCTATCTTTGAAGCCATGTACCTGCTCCAGGGAGAGGGCGTGGCCACCTTCACCGAGGTAGAAATACCGCTAGTGATGGACCAGATGGAATTCACCTTGCTGCGTGAAGATATTCTGAAAGTGTATACCGAGGTGAAACAGGGCCATCAGGAGGAGCTTGATTTCGTACTGGGAACCATGCTGGAGTTGCCTCGGGCTTGTATAGTAGCCGACGAAATAGCCGAGCAGGCAGAATTCTTCTCCTTCGGGACCAATGACCTGACCCAGACCACATTAGGATTCAGTCGGGATGATGCGGAAGGCAAGTTCATTCCGGTGTATTTGGAGAGGAAGATCATGAAAGACAATCCCTTCGCCGTCCTGGACCGCAAAGGAGTAGGGGGCCTGATGAAGATAGCGGTGGAAAAAGCCCGCACCACCAAGCCGGATATATTGATGGGCATCTGTGGTGAACATGGCGGCGAACCGAGTTCGGTAGAGTTTTGTCATCTCATTGGACTGGACTACGTAAGCTGTTCGCCTTACCGGATACCCATCGCTCGTTTGGCCGCTGCCCAGGCGCAATTAACCAACGGCTAGCACTGTCGGCAAAAATGTATGGGGTCCTGGGTTTGCCCAGGCCCCTTTTTGTTATGGTAAGACCCTCGAGCCGAACTATAAAAGCAATGTAGAGATAATTAGAGGAATTAATGTCGAATTAATAGTATTAAGAGGTTATAGTAAGCTTTGGCCTTCGCCGGCGTATTATATTTTGTTCCCGTCACCGGGATAGGGCCGGGCATTGTACCGGTCAGGGTGCAGGCAAAGCAGAATCTTGGTTCAAAGGGGTGAAGATGGTGAGCATCCGGCAGGAGATCGAGGCCCGCGAGAATGACGGGCTGAGCGAATATGCGGTGAGGTCGCGGGATTCATCGGGGCGGCAGCGGAGCGAGGTGCCTGATCCCATCCGCACCTGCTTCATGGTGGATAGGGACCGGGTCATCCATTCCAAGTCATTCCGGCGCCTCAAACACAAGACCCAGGTCTTCGTCGCGCCTCCCGGGGACCATTACCGCACCCGACTCACCCACACCCTGGAGGTGAACCAGATTGCCCGGACCATCGGTGCCGGCCTGAACCTGAACCTGGACCTGATCGAAGCGATAGCTTTGGCCCATGATGTGGGGCATACTCCCTTTGCCCATTCCGGGGAGCAGATCTTGAATGAGATAACCTCTGGTCATTTCAAGCATAGCGAAAACAGCGTTCGGGTCCTCACCCGGGTTGAACAGCATAAAGGCGACAGCGGGCTGAACCTGTCGCTCGAGGTGCTGGATGGGGTCCTCCACCACAGTGGTTACGGGCAGGGCGGGTCTTACGCATCCACTCTGGAAGGCCAGGTCATCCGCATCGCTGACAAAATCGCCTATGTTCAGCATGACATCGACGATGCGATCAGGGCGGGGCTATTGACCCTAGACCAGATTCCGGCCAGATTCCTGGACGTCCTGGGGATTACCCACAGCCAGCGAATAGCGACCCTGGTGATCGATACCATAGACAATACCCGCCGAGCGATGGCAGCCGGGCTACCGGTGGTGGTCGAACCCGGCCCGGTGGCAGAGAGGGCCTTGTGGGGTTTGCGGGAATTCATGTTTGAGAATATTTATCGGGGTGCGGTGTGCCAGGAGGAAAGGAACCGGGCTATGTTCATAATCTCCAGCTTGTATGATTATTATATGAAGAATCCCTCCAAGATGAGCCCGTTGTACCTGCAGATCGCCAAACAGGAAGGATTGGAGCGGGCGGTGCTGGACTATATATCCGGCATGAGCGACGCCTACTGCATCAATCTTTTCAAAGACATCTATATCCCCCAATCGATGGTGCCGGATACCAGGCGCATTTGCTGGGAATAGCCAACCGGGATGGGTGTGAGGAGAGGGCGGGCTCGATTTTTTTTAACATTAAAAAGGGATTTCTCCAACAATATAGAATAGTAGGTTGAAGTCATGGCGTATTATGATGATGATCAAAAAATACAACAAGTACAAGCCCAGCTGGACATAGTGGAATTGATTGCGGAGACGGTCCAACTCAGCCGTAAAGGCAACAACCACTGGGGCTTGTGTCCTTTCCACGGCGAAAAAACGCCGTCTTTCAGTGTTAGCCGGGACAAGCAGATGTTTTATTGTTTTGGCTGCCACACCGGGGGCAATGTATTTACCTTCCTGATGAAAAGGGATGGACTGGAATTCCGGGAGGCCCTGGAGGTTCTGGCTGCCAAAGCCGGGGTGGATATAAGCCGGCCCCAGCATCGAGCCAAAGCTGATCATCGGAAGACTATGGTCAGCCTAAACAATGCGGCGGCCCAGTTCTATAACCACAAGCTGCGGTCGGGACTGGGTGACGAGGCCCGGGCTTATTTGGCCCGGCGGGGCATCGGTGATGAGACTATCGAGCTTTACGGTCTGGGTTATGCCGGGGAAGATTGGCAGGAATTGACCAATCATTTACTGGGCCGGGGTTACGATTCCGAAATGATCAAGATTGCGGGCCTGGTCAAACGCAGTGACAACCAGAGCCGCTTCTATGATTTGTTCCGGCATCGGATTATGTTTCCAATAATGCTCTACAATCGTGATGTGATAGGTTTTGGGGGTAGGAGCCTGGGGGATGCGGTACCGAAGTACTTGAACACTCCGGAAACTGAACTGTTTTCCAAGCGGAAGAATCTGTACGGCTTGGCCCAAGCGCGGGAAGCGATCCGCAACCACAACAATGCCTTCCTGGTGGAGGGCTATATGGATTGCATCAAACTGCATCAGGCGGGCATCATTAACGTTATAGCTTCATTGGGAACCGCTTTGACCGAGGATCAGGCCCGTTTGTTGCGCCGCTATGCAGAGAAGGTGACCATCCTCTACGATGGCGATGAAGCGGGCCAAAACGCTACCCTGCGTGCGGCGGCGGTGTTGCGTGGCGCTGAGGTAAAAGTTGAGATCATCAGTCTGCCGGAGGGACAGGATCCGGATGATTTCATAGATTCGGCCGGGAAAAAGGGATTTTGGCAATTTATCGAGAATAATGTATGCAGCGATGTCGAGTTCAAACTCAACCGATTGATCCAAACCACCCCCCGGATGGACTTGGATGCCAAGATAAGCATCATCAGTGCTCTCAAGGAAGACATCGAAAATGTAACCAGTGCGGTGGAGAAGGATTCCCTCGTGAAAACCCTGGCCCGAAAATTAAGGGTGGAAGAAAACCTGGTTGCCCTGGAATTCCGCCGAGGCCGCCGGGGTGCGGGGGGCAGGCGCTACCGCGATGATGATGGCTTAAGCAGTGACAACAGGGATTCCGGGAAATATGGTCTGCAGGAGAAAATTCTGGCGGCCATGCTCAAGGATCAGCAGATTTACCAAAACATCAAATCCCGGATCGGGATCAGCTTTTTTGCCAACCAAGGGTACCGGGATTTCGTTAAGGCCTATGATCAACTGACGGGAGACGGGGAAGCCAGGTTGAGTCAGATGATGTCCGGTGACCTTTCAGATGACGCGGCCGCCATCCGCGCCCTGGTGACCATGTTATTGGCAGAAGAGGGTGGCGATCTGGATATAGAAGTGGAAGAGTTTGTGATGCGAGTGGAACAGAAGAAGATTGAGAGCCAATGGCAGGGGATGCTGGAGCAAATAGACGATTTGGCTGCCCGTGGAGATTTTTATTCACTAGTCAGGTTTATGGCAGGGATCGGCACAGTCCCACATTTTGCCCGGGAAGGAGGTTCACTGTGAAAGATAACAAAATCGCTGAAAGCGTGAGTAGTCTGGCGGAAAAAGGCAAGAAGAAGAAACACCTTACCTATGAAGAGATCATGGAGGAATTGCAGAGTTACAGACTGGAGCCGGACGTCCTGGACGATATTCTTGAGCATCTGCAGACACTGGGGATTACTGTGGGCCCAGAAGGGGAACATGAGGATGATGCGGATGATGTCGAACCGGAGAGCATCGAGAATGAAAAAGTGATGGTACCCGAAGGGGTAGAGATAGATGATCCGGTCCGGATGTATTTGAAAGAGATCGGGCGGGTACGGTTACTTACCGCCACCGAGGAGATAGAGTTGGCCCTGTTGATCGAAATCGGGGATGAAGAGGCTAAGCGCAAGTTGGTGGAAGCCAACCTTAGATTGGTAGTGAGCATTGCCAAACGTTATGTGGGCAGGGGTATGTTGTTTTTGGACCTGATCCAGGAAGGCAACCTGGGGTTGATGAAAGCTGTAGAGAAGTTCGATCATCGCAAGGGATTCAAATTCAGCACCTATGCCACTTGGTGGATAAGACAAGCCATAACCCGGGCTATCGCTGATCAGGCCCGTACCATAAGGATACCGGTCCACATGGTGGAGACTATCAACAAATTATCCCGGGTGCAGCGCAGCCTGCTGCAGACCCTTGGTCGCGAACCGACCCCCAGTGAGGTGGGCGAGGAGATGGACATATCGGTGGAGCGGGTGATCGAGATCATGAAGGTGGCCCAGGAACCCGTTTCCCTGGAAACACCGATCGGTGAAGAGGATGACAGCCACCTGGGGGATTTCATCACCGATGAGGAGGCCGAGTCCCCGGAAGAATCAGCGTCATTCGTGCTCTTGCGGGAGCACATGGACGGGATCTTGAATACCCTCACCGACCGGGAAGAGAAAGTTCTGCGGTTGCGATTCGGTCTGGATGACGGACGCCCCCGCACCCTGGAGGAGGTTGGCCAGGAATTCGGGGTGACCCGCGAAAGGATACGGCAGATCGAAGCCAAGGCTTTACGCAAGCTGCGGCATCCATCCCGCAGCAAGAAGCTCAAAGATTATATCGAATAACTGTTTGCCGCCATGGTCCAGTCCCGCTTCAAATTTGCCCGGGGCTTATTGACAGTGCATTCCAATGATTATATAATTAGCTTCGTTGGGTCCTTCCTCGATAGCTCAACGGTAGAGCATCCGGCTGTTAACCGGAGGGTTGTAGGTTCGAATCCTACTCGGGGAGCCATGCTATAAACAGCGGTAACCATTTATGATTACCGCTTTTTTGTTGCCCGGCCACAGCTGTAATAAATGTCGCCTGGCTATTGATTTTTACAGGCATATTATATATACTAACTCTTGCGGGGTTTTTAGAGACCTCCGGGCCTATAGCTCAGTTGGTAGAGCTACCGGCTCATAACCGGTTGGTCCCAGGTTCGAATCCTGGTAGGCCCACCATTTGGCCCCTTGGTCAAGCGGTCTAAGACACCGCCCTTTCACGGCGGTAACGGGGGTTCGAGTCCCCCAGGGGTCACCATCAGGGCGATTAGCTCAGCTGGGAGAGCGCCTGCCTTACAAGCAGGATGTCGGCGGTTCAAGCCCGTCATCGCCCACCAGAAAAAAATTAGGATTTCCGGTCACGGAGATCCTTTTTTCTGCCTTTAAACAATCATTCGAGTCCTGCAAAGGGGAAGCTGTGTTATATTAAGTAATATATGGAAGAAGTTCTTTGGCGGAGGAGGTAGGAGGCATGAGACTGACCAAAAATGTTCTGTGTCTAGGCAACCAGCACTTCAACCATTTCATCGTGGGTCAGGAGCAAGCGGCTATCGTTGAATGCGGGGTCAGCGGAAGCATAATGAGCTTCCGGCGGCAATGGGCGGCTCTACCGGTCAAACCGCACATCAAATACCTGCTGGCGTCCCATGCCCATTTTGATCACGTGTGCGGTATCCCCGCCTTGCGTGAGATGTTCCCCCAAGCCCAGTTGGTAGGCAGCTCAGAAACCAAGAAGGTGCTGGCCAATCCTAAAATACTGAAGAACTTTTTCAGCCAGGACCAGAAGATGACCGAATTACTGCTTCGCCAGGGCTTGATCGATGAGGAAATAATGGCGCCTTTGCCGGAACCGATCATTGTCGATACCGTAGTAAAGGGCGGGGACAGGCTGGACCTGGGCAGCGGACTGAGCTTGGAGGTTATCGATGCACCGGGTCACAGCCCCTGTAATCTGGCCTTCTATCTGCCTGAAGACCAGGTGATGTTTTTGTCCGACACGGCTGGATTCCAAACCTCAGACCAATTGATATTCCCGATCTTCTTCCTCGATTTCGAGCTCTATATGAGCAGTATCCGTAAACTAATGAGTTACCCCACCAAAGTCCTGGCTATACCTCATGAGAGGATCTGGGTGAATGATGAAGTGCCGCAGTTCTACCAACGGGCTTTGGATACCGCCCAGGATGCCTTCGCTAGTATAAAGGGGATGCTGGACCAGGGTCTGGACGAAGACACTATCAAAAGCAACCTTTTTGCTCGCTATTACCGGGAAAACTTAAGGATATATGTTCCCGAGAATATCAGCCTGTGCGTGGATTTGCTCCAGCGCCGGGTTAAACAGAACCTGATGGCTGGATCGCAGTGACAGCAGGATGACGGCCAGGACCGACACAGAAGGCAGCAGACACAAATAATTGGTCTCCACACCCTGTGCGAGACCGATGTTGCTTCTAGAGCGGGACTGGGACACGGGTTGATTACAGTTGGATATACTGGCTCAGGCGCTTCTTGGGGACATTGCCACTGCACTGATGGAAGACAATAACTGGGCTGACCGGTTCACCACTGAGCCAGTCCAGTACCAACCAGTCCCAACCGACGGCGGCTACAACTCGTAGAAACAAACCGCCAGCAAGCCGGGACCGGTATGTACGCCCAAAGCAGGGCTGATGTCGGAGAATATGAGTTCTTTGACATTGGGCAGCTGCCCTAACTTGGACGCTACCTTCTCGCCAACTTCTTTGGCTCCCCCGTGCATGACTGCCAGTTTGAAGGGGCGGTTCCCGACCGTTTCAGTGACTATTTCCATCAATTTCTCGATCGACTTGGTCCTGCCCCTCACTTTGGCATGGGTATAATAGACACCGTCCCGGTTGACCCCGATGATCGGTTTCAGATTGAGAAGTTCTCCCAGCATACCCGCAACCTGCCCGATGCGTCCTCCCTTGCGAAGGTATTCGAGGGTCTCTATAACATAATAAGCATGAACCTTGGGTCGCAGGAGGGTGAGTTTCTCCATCACCTTGCTGAAGCTCAGACCGTTCATGACATTGCGGGCTGACTCCAGGACCATCCAGCCGGTGGCCATGGACAAGGTACGGGTATCGAAAACCTGGATGGTTATGTCGTCGAAATCACGCGCGGCTAATTCCATGGCCTGGAATGTACCGGACAATTTGCTGGACAGGGTTATGGCCAGTATATGACTGAAACCATCGCGGCGTAAGCTATCGAATACGGCCTTGATCTCCTGCAGGTTGGGCATGGAAGTAGTAGGCACTTCGCCCGGCATTCGCCGGTAGACGTCCTCGGGTTGTACATCGACCCGGTCTGAATATTGCCCATCGGGATATATGACCTTTAATGGCAGGATTCTGATGCCATACTGTTCGATCAGGTTTTGGGGCAAATCACAAGCGCTGTCGGCGACCAAGGCTATCTTTTCCAAGACAATCACTCCCAAGCTTTTTGATAAGTAAGGATGCCCTTAAATGGATAATTCTATTGTATGCCTAATGTTAGTGCAAAACAAAAGATTTTCACGAATAAAGTCAAAAACTTGACATCGTGGCCGCGAAGCTCTAAAATCGTCTAGTAAAGCAAAAAGGCTTGACGCGAAGGACGGTGGACTGCTTGCTGGAAAAAGTCAGTCAGGTTGTGTTGCTTAAAGATTTTTACGGTCCATTGTTGACCGCTAAACAACAAGATGTTCTGCATATGCATTATGAGGACGACTGGTCCTTATCAGAGATAGCCAGTAATATGAACACCACCCGCCAGGCGGTTTACGATCTGGTAAAACGGGCCGAGGGCATCCTGCAGGAATACGAAGACAAGCTGGGCTTGGTAACTAAATTCCAGCTTACTCGCCGTAACCTGGATGAATTGCGGATAATCTTGGCGGGTCCGGAAGTTGATAATCCCCGGCTGGTACAGGCGGTAAGCCTGATCGATGAGATAGCCGAACTACTTTAGGTAAAGGGGAGATAGATAGGGTGGCTTTTGAAGGTTTATCCGACCGCTTACAGGAAGTCTTCCGCAAACTCCGCGGCAAAGGCAAGATAACCGAGGAAGATGTCAAGCTGGCCATGCGGGAAGTGCGGCTGGCTCTGCTCGAGGCGGATGTCAACTATAAAGTGGTTAAGGACTTCGTAGCGACCGTGAGCCAACGAGCCATCGGGCACGATGTCCTGCAGAGCGTGACCCCGGGGCAGCAGGTGATCAAGATAGTCCATGATGAGATGACCAGACTGATGGGTGAGGCCGAGAATAAGCTGGTCATGTCGGCCAAGCCCCCGACCGTCTTTATGGTGGTAGGATTGCAGGGGGCAGGTAAGACCACTACGGTGGCCAAACTGGCCAAGAGCCTGATCAGGCAGGGGCGGAGGCCGCTCCTGGTGGCCTGTGACGTATATCGCCCGGCGGCTATCAAACAGCTGGAAGTGTTGGGTGAGCAGGTCGGGGTGCCGGTCTTCTCTATGGGGCAGGACGACCCGGTGGATATCGCCCGGGCATCTTTGGAGCATGCCCGCAACAACAACCGGGACGTAGTCATTATTGATACGGCCGGGAGACTGCACATCAACCAGGAGTTGATGGAAGAACTCAAGAGTATCAAAGAAAGGGTCGATCCCCAGGAGATCCTGCTGGTGGTCGACGCCATGACCGGCCAGGACGCGGTCAACGTGGCTGAAGCTTTTAACAGTGATATGAATCTTACCGGGGTGATCCTGACCAAACTGGACGGTGATACCCGAGGTGGGGCGGCGTTGTCGGTCAAGGCAGTGACCGGCTGTCCCATCAAATTGGTCGGCATGGGCGAAAAACTGGATGCACTGGAAGTATTCCACCCGGACCGGATGGCGTCACGCATCCTGGGTATGGGAGATATATTGACTCTGGTCGAGAAGGCCCAGGATAACTTCGATCAGAAACAGGCTAAAGAGATGGAGAGGAAAATCCGCCAGCAGGAATTCACCCTGGATGATTTTCTGCAGCAGATGCAGCAGGTCCGGTCCATGGGCCCCTTGGAGGACTTACTGGGTATGATTCCGGGCATGGGCAAACAGATGAAATCAATGAAGGGCGAGATCGACGAAAAAGAACTGGGCCACGTGGAAGCCATCATCAAATCAATGACCTCCGCAGAGCGGCGCAATCCCAACATACTGAATGGCAGCCGCAAGAAAAGGGTGGCGCGGGGCAGTGGAACCAAAGTACAGGATGTCAATCGTTTACTCAAGCAATTTGAGGATGCCCGCAAACTGATGAAACAATTTGCCGATATGACCGGTAAAAAAGGCAAACGGCCTGGATTTCCCAATCTGAAGACGCCGTTTTAATGGCCACGGACTTAGATAGCCTGGCGGCTTTATCCGGAACGCTTTGAACCGGGAAGCTGATTGGGTTGGCATAAGTGAACAATTATGAGGAGGTGATAAAATGGCAACGAAGATTAGACTTAAGAGGATGGGCGCCAAGAAGAACCCCTTCTACCGCGTGGTGGTGGCGGATTCCCGTACTCCCCGTGATGGCCGGTTCATCGAAGAGATCGGTTACTATGATCCGGGCACCGATCCGGCCACAATCAAGATCGACGAAGAGAAAGCCTTGAAATGGCTGGCTACTGGTGCCAAACCGTCTGACACCGCCAAATCTCTCTTGCAGAAGCAAGGTATCATCAGTAAGTTTGCGGAATCCCGCAAATAGTGAGAGGAAAACCGGGGGGTGTAACCTAGTGAAAGAACTGGTTGAATTGATTGCCCGGTCACTGGTAGATAAACCGGAGGCGGTCGAAGTGATCGAGACCGAGAACGAAAGGGCAGTAGTCCTAGAGATTCGGGTAGCTCCTGAAGATATGGGCAAGGTTATTGGCAAGCAAGGCAAGATCGCCAAGTCCATCCGCACCCTTACCAAGGCAGCAGCTGCCAAAGCCGGTAAAAAGGTTGCGGTAGAGATAATGCGCTAGAATCACCATGAGGTGGAAGTTTTATTTGGAGGTCGAATCAAAATGGACCTCGGGGAATTGGTCAAAGTAGGGAAAATAGTCGGCACCCATGGCTATAAGGGATCGGTGAAAGTCCAGCCCCTGACAGACTTTCCGGAACGTTTCCAAGCCGGCCAGAGGTATCTGGTTCAGCGCGGCAGAGAGTTGATGGAATTGGCCATCTCTGATTGCTCACCCTATCGGGGGCAGTTGCTGATGAAGTTTGCCGGTGTCGATGACCTGGAGACAGCCGAAAGACTGCGCAACTTTTTCCTCAATGTGACCATCGACCAATTGCACCCGCTGCCCGCAGGAACCTATTACCACTTCCAATTGATCGGGATGCGGGTTGAGGACCAGGACCGGGGATTCCTGGGACAATTGACCGAGATATTGGAGACAGGTGCCAATGACGTATATGTGGTCGAGTCCGACCTGTATGGGGAGATACTCATACCCGCCATCCCACAAGTGATCATGGCGGTCGACGTGCCTAACCAGAGACTGCAGGTCAAGCTGATGGAAGGCATGCTGGGAGAACCATAATGCGAGTCGACATTCTTACCCTTTTTCCGGCGATGTTCACCGGGGCGTTCGACGAGAGCATCATCGGCCGGGCCCAAGCCAGGGATTTGCTGGAGATCCAACTGATCAATATCAGGGACTATGCTCTGGATAAGCACCAGCAAGTCGATGATTACCCATATGGTGGGGGAGCGGGCATGGTTATGAAGGCCGATGTGGTTTCCCGCGCCATCGCTGCCGTTAAGCGACCGGACTCCCATCTGGTCTATCTGTCCCCCCAGGGGTGCAGGCTCAATCAGGCATCGGTGACCAAACTGGCGCAGAGACCGCATCTCATTTTGTTGTGCGGCCATTACGAAGGTATCGACGAGAGGGTCATGGACCAGGTGGACGAAGAGATATCAATAGGGGATTATGTGCTCAGTGGCGGCGAGGTGGCGGCCATAGTGGTGGTGGATGCGGTGACCCGTCTCATTCCCGGGGTATTGGGTGATGAGAGTTCCGTCCTCGAAGAGTCCTTTGCCGAAGGTTTACTGGAGTATCCCCACTACACCAGACCCAGGTTTTTTGGTGACCTGGAGGTTCCCGAGGTGCTGCTGTCCGGTCACCATGAGCAAATCCGCCGCTGGCGGAGAAAGCTAAGTTTGCTCCGCACTCTTCTGAAACGTCCTGAGTTGCTGTTGCAGCGATCCTACGATCAGGAAGATAGGCAGTTGCTGGAGGAGATTCTGTTTAGCAGGGAGAACCAAAACCGGTGAGACGTTCCAGAGTGTATGCAGCCTTGTTGCATTACCCGATGTATAACAAGAACATGGACATCATCACTACATCGGTGACTAATCTCGATATACACGATATTGCCCGTGCGGCCAGGACTTACGATGTAGAAGGGTTCTATATCGTCCACCCGTCAGCCAACCAGCAAAAACTGGTCAGGGACATCCTGGCCTACTGGCAGGAGGGTTATGGAGGCCAGTACAATAGTGATCGCCAGGAGGCCTTGCGACTGCTTAGACTGAGCGCAGACCTGCCGACCATGTTGGAGGCCATCAAAAGAGAAAGCGGCCAGCCGGTTATCATGATAGGTACCGATGCCCGCCAGTATCCCAACACCATATCTTGTCGCCAGCTGCGCCAGGAGATCGAGGAGCAAGAGCAGGTATTTGTGTTGCTGTTCGGGACCGGATGGGGCATGAGCCAGGACCTGATGGAGCGATGCGAGCATGTCCTGGAACCGATATCGGGAGCGGGCATCTATAATCATCTCTCGGTCCGCAGTGCGGTGGCCATAATCATGGATCGGCTGTTGGGGGCAAAATGGTATGATTAAGAGTATTTTCTTGAGATAGCGATGAAGCTATGTTAAAATTAACTTTGTTCTGTATCAAGGGTGGCATCTAGGCGTTGCCGGCCCACCTGCAGAAAGGAGGTAAGACATCATGCAAGATATAATCCGTTCGATTGAAGAGGAGCATTATAGAAAAGACCTGCCAGCGTTCGGCCCTGGTGACACCGTCAAAGTCCACACCAAGGTTGTCGAGGGGACGCGGGAGAGGATCCAGATATACGAAGGCGTGGTCATGAAGGTCAGGGGAAGTGGTCTGTCCAAAAATTTCACGGTCAGAAGAATAACCTACGGAGTGGCGGTGGAAAGGACATTCCTGCTGCATTCTCCCAAGATCGCTCAGATAGAAGTGACCAGACGGGGCAAGGTCCGCCGGGCCAGACTCTTCTACCTGCGAGGCTTGACTGGCAAGAAGGCCCGGGTCAAGGAAAAAGGCCGCTATTCCAGATAACAAAACCAAGAAGAGGAGAATACTTGAGAGTATTCTCTTTTTTGTTATCATCCATGTTCCCACCAGGAAAGAAGGTTAATAATTGGCTATCAACTGGTATCCCGGGCATATGGTCAAAGCTAAACGGGAGATACAGCAGAATATCAAGCTGGTCGACGTGGTAGCGATACTGCTGGATGCCCGGGCTCCCTTTTCCTGCCGCAATCAGGATCTGGAGGAGATAAGTTGCCGCCGCCAGGTCTTATTGGTGTTAAATAAGATGGACTTGGCTGATCCAGAGGCTACCAGGCATTACCTGATGCGGTTGCGGCAGCAGGGGATGGCGGCGGTAGCTATGGATTCGGCCAGTGGCAAGGGGCTCAGCGACACAATCAAGGCGCTTAAATCACTGTTCCAGCCGCAAGCCGAGGAGATGGTGCGCAAAGGCCGCCGGGTGAGACCGATGCGGGTCATGGTGGTAGGTGTACCCAATGTGGGCAAGTCCACTTTCCTCAACTGCCTGGTGGGCAAGAAGATGGCGGCCACCGGTGCCAAACCCGGTATAACCCGGGGTAAGCAATGGGTGAGAGTGCGGGAAGATCTGGAGTTAATGGATACTCCCGGTCTCATGTGGCCCAAAGTGGAAAATGATGAACAAGGCCTGAAGTTAGCCTTGCTGAGCATAGTCGGCGAAAATGCCTACCAGGAGCGCGAGGTCACTGCTTATCTTCTCCAGGTGCTCAAGGCCAAGGCGCCAGCGATTCTAAGGAATAAATTCAAGATCCTGAATCCCGAGCTGGAGACAGATCAACTACTGGAGGAGATTGCCCGCCAGCGCGGTCACCTGCTCAAAGGCGGGCAGCTGGATCTGGCCAAGACCTGCACCACTCTGCTGCAGGATTTTCGCAGGGGCAGCCTCGGTCATATCAGCCTGGATTGATGCCAAGGCCTGGAGTTTCACTTATCACCCCGAGGTGCCATAAAATACCGAATCGGCAGCAGGTTTGACCGGTCAGCTATTGACCTTGGCCAAAGCCTGCTTATCTTCGGTTCGACCCCTGCCTGGGCATCCATGGGCGGCCACTCACCATTTGATTCATACCGGGTGACCAGAATACATGCGTGAGCCCCAGGATTTTGAGGATCTGTCGGCCTTACCCGTCTGCTGGCAACCACCGCCAAACCCCACCTTTTTTGGTTTCCCGGGCTCCAATGATTACCGACAAATATTATTTGAGCGAGATTCGGTACACCAAGCGATTAGCCAAAGTCCAGGGGGTTGGTTATTGGTGGCAATCACTCCGGCGGTTGGATATAATATGAAATGTGTCTCACACATTCGAGGAGGTTGGGTAATGAGCCCAGGGGAATTGTACCAGCGCAAATTGACATCGGCCAGAACTGCGGCCGGTCAGGTAAAGTCTGGGGATTGGATCGATTATGGGGTGGGCGCTTCTCATCCGGTCGCTTTTGACCAGGCTTTGGCGGCACGGGCCCAGGATTTGCGGGAGGTAAAAGTCCGAGGGGCCTTCACGCTCTGGATGCCAACGATCTTTCAGATCGAGAATCCCGGGGCACACTTTTGCTGGAATTCCTGGCATTTCACTGCCATTGATCGCAAAATCATGGAGATGGGTTGTGGCTTTCACTCCCCTATGAGTTTTTTTGAGTTGCCTCGCTACTACGGCGAAAACTTGGACCCGGTATCGGTGGCAGTCTGCCAGGTGGCGCCTATGGATAGGGATGGCAATTTCAGTTTCGGCACTTCACCTGCCTACCAAGCGGCGGTTTTTGCCCAGGCAGCGATCAGGATTGTCGAAGTAAATCGTAATATGCCCCGGACTAAGGGCAGCAGCGATGTGGATTTACATATATCCCAGGTCGACTATGTGATCGAGGGATCCCATGGAAATGTTGCCGAGATTATCGCGGATCCACCCGATGACATCGACCGCCAGGTGGCCGATCTAATCGTGGCCGAGATACCAGATGGAGCCTGTTTGCAGCTAGGCATAGGGCGCATGCCCAATGCGGTAGGGAGTCTTATCGCTGAGTCGGATCTGACGGACCTGGGGGTGCACACCGAGACCTATATCAATGCTTTCATGGATATATCCAAACGAGGCAGGATCAATGGCAGTAATAAGACTATCGACCGGGGACGGCAGGTGTACTCCTATGTGCTCGGTTCCCGTCAACTTTATGATTTTGTGCATGAAAACCCTGATTTGATGGCAACTACCATAGATTACAGCAATGATCCCCGCATAATAGCCCGTCTGGATAATTTCATTTCCATCAATAACGCCGTCGAAATCGATCTTTTCGGCCAGGTAAGTGCAGAGTCCAATGGTCTAAAACAGATCAGCGGCACCGGAGGCTATCTGGGTTTTGTAATCGGTGCCTACTGGTCTAAGGGCGGCAAAAGCATAGTGTGTCTTGCTTCCACCTATGGCCGCTCTCAGCAAAGAAAATCACGGGTGGTCCCCACCCTGTCTGCCGGCACCATAACTACTGGCCACCGGACGCTTACCCATTTGGTGGTAACCGAATTCGGCAAGGCCAACCTGAAAGGCATGAGTACCTGGCAGAGAGCGGAAGCTCTGATCGGCCTGGCTCATCCTGATTATCGTGAAGATTTGATAAGTGATGCCGCCCGGATGGGCATTTGGCGGCGGAGCAATAAGTAGATGGCCGCCAATCAAGATGACTTGAGCCTGGAACAGCAACGGCATCGGAAGCTGAAAAGGTATGAGAACCGCGCCTACCGGGAAGGTTTCCGCTCCATAGCCGGACTGGACGAGGTGGGTCGTGGGCCTATCGCTGGACCGGTCGTGGCGGCGGCGGTCATTCTACCGCGCAACTTCTTCCTGCCTGGAGTGAACGACTCCAAACTGGTGAGTCCATCACGCCGCCGGGAGATGGCGCTGGAGATTAAGAAGGGCGCGCTAGGGTGGTCAGTTACGGCGGTATCGGCGCGGCAGATCGATTGCCAGAATATACTGCAATGCACCCGCGCAGCGATGAGGACTTGTATAGAAGAGCTGGTTCCCCGTCCAGATATGCTGCTCATCGATGCAGTGCAGCTGCCCAACCTTGAGATCCGGCAGTACCCAATAATAAAGGGGGACAGCCTCAGTATCTCCATTGCCTGCGCCTCGATACTGGCCAAGGTGGAGCGAGATGCGGTGATGGAGTCCTACGACGGTATGTTTCCCGGTTACGGCTTTGCCCAACATAAAGGTTATGCCACCCGGGCTCACTGTTTGGCTTTGGAGCGACTGGGACCCTGCACCATTCATCGTAATAGTTTTGAACCGGTCAGGAGCATGGTAACCAGACCCGACTGGTTCCAACCAGTTCTATTTGACGCATAGAGTTATGGCCAGGATTTCTTAATGGCCCAGAGCAAGTCGGATGGCGGATAGGAGCGGAGCATGAAAAAGGAAATCGGGCGCCGGGGCGAGGAAATGGCGGCCCAGTATCTGAAAGAAAGCGGTTATCAGATCCTGTGCAGGAACTTCCGCAGCCGTAACGGCGAGATAGATATTATCTGCAATCGAGCCGGAGCAGTCATATTTGTAGAGGTTAAGACCCGAACCAACACCCATTTTGGTTTCCCGGAAGAGGCTGTCACCTGGACCAAAAAGGGACACATCCGCAAAGTGGCTCTGGAGTACCTGGCAGCTTTTCCCCATCCTTACCGTGAATTGAGGTTTGATGTGATCGGTATCTTGGTGGAAGACGGGGTGCCCAGGATCAACCATTTGGAGGGGGCTTTCTAGTCTCAACAGGCACGTTTTCCGCAGTGAGTCTGCGATTATAGATATTAACTAGGGGGCTAAAACTAATGATGATTTACGGTAAGGACATCAGGGATAAGATGAAATTGGAGTTGCGGGTAGCTGCGGCTCAAGGAGGGATGGTTATGACCATCGTCCAGGTAGGGGAGGAAGGACCATCAACCGCTTACGTAAATGGGGCCCAGCGATTTGCCCGCGATATCGAATGTGAGCTGCGTATCATGCACCTGCCGGCCGATATCAGCGAAGAAGCCATGATAGGTGAGATCGAGGCTCTGAATCGCGATCCGGAGGTCACCGGAATCATGATCCAGAAGCCTTTGCCGGAGCACATCAATTCGGATCTGGTGGTAGCGGCTATGGATTATGGCAAAGATGTGGAGGGGGTCCATCCTTATAATCTAGGGCGGTTGTTGACCAAGGAGCCAGGTATTCGTCCCACCACCCCGAAAGCAGTGATACGCATGCTCAAGGATCACAATCTCAATATCGATGGCCAAAAGGTGACGGTGGTAGGACGCAGCAGCATACTCGGGGGGCCGGTAGCGGTGATGGCCATAGCCGAGAACGGTACGGTCACCGTCTGTCACACCCATACCCGTGACCTGGCTGCAGAGACCGGGGCAGCGGACATAATAATAGCCGCTCTGGGCAAATCCCATTACATCACCGCCGACATGGTCAAGGAAGGTGTGGTCATAATCGATGCCGGCATCAACTTTGACGCTTCCGGCAAGATCACCGGGGATGTGCACCCGGCGGCGTGCGCCAAGGCTGGTTATGCCAGTGCGGTGCCGGGAGGGGTTGGGATGATAACCACTGCTGAACTCTTCGACAACCTTAGAATCCTGGCGCAGCGCAAGAAAACTATTTAATCGGGTCACATTCGATCATGATGGTGCCGGGCTAAGCGCTGTATCCACTAATTGCCAAGACTATTTCGGGCGCCTCGTCTTTGGGCGGCTGGATCGGGAAGCAGATTTTATTTGCCTTTACATGAAGTGGCCCCCATGAAAATGACCAGCTGATTTCGTATTTATTAGTAAGCACTGTACATTTCTATTGATGTGTGTTTTAGTATTAAAGAGTAACATCTTGAATAAAGGCAAACCCGCCGAAAGGCGGGGACGCAAAGCTACGGGTCTAAGGACAGCGATGTCTAAGGCAGCCGGGTTGCCGGGAGCAGAATGAAGGATAATGAACCTGCCAGCAACCCGCTGAGCAGGTTTTTAGTTTTTAATTGAATAATCAGAATCAGGACGGCGGGGCTAAAAGCCCCTCACCGACAAAGGCAAACCCGCCGAAAGGCGGGGACGCAAAGCCACGGGTCTAAGGACATAACGTCTAGGGCAGCCGGGTTACCGAAGGAGGATTTAGTACCTGCCTTTTTTCTTGCGGGCCGTCCTATCACGAAAGGGGTTAAGGCCTGATGGCCAGCAGAAAAAGCCTGGGATTATCCATCTTGCTGATATTTTCGCTATTTATCAGTCAAGCTCCGCCGGCGGTGGCTGATTATCATCCCCGCCTGACAGCGCAGAAGAACTGGGCCGACCAGGCATCCAGCGCCGAATATTACATTTTAGAGAACGAGCTGCTCATTGAAAACACCGGCTCCGAAGCAGCCACCAAGGTCCGGTTGGAGGTGCCATTGATGGCCGATCTGGATTCCCCTTACCAGGAGGTCGTCAAGGAAGAGTTTTCTCAGGAGCCGCTGGAGATCAGGCAATTGGATAATGGCAACCGTATTGGAGTGTTCAGCGTGGCAGACCTGCCTCCCGGAGCTGAAACCGTACTGGTGCAAAAATACACGGTCAAGGTATGTGGCACCAACTGGATTCAGGATGGCAGAGGATCGGAACTGGGTGATCCCAACCTCTACCTGGCGCCGGGCACCAAGATAGAATCGACTCATCCCAGCATCCGGGCGGCAGCGTCCCAGGTCGCTCCTGACGGCTGCGGTGATGATCTCAGCATAGCCCAGGAAGCATTTGCTTTCACCCGCCGCACGCTTACCTACGACCTGGACTCACCCGCCGCTAACCAGGGCGCCCTGGCGGGATTACAGACCGGAAGCGGATGCTGTGAAGAATATGCCTCTCTTTTCGTAGCGGTTTGCCGGGCTTCTGGCATCCCGGCTCGGATTGTGAATGGATACGCTAATGACCAGGATGAGTTGGCCCAAGGTTCGCAAGCGATCAATTTGGCCGGGCGCAGACATCAGTGGGCGGAGTTTTACCTGGATGGCAAGGGCTGGATCCCGGTCGACCCCACCCTATCCGCGGGAGACCGCCAGGTATTCGGCAAACTCCCGGCGGGGTGTTATGTAGCCGAGAACTATGGTGATAACAAGGTTACGGGTAAATATCGAGGCGGGCGACTGTCGATCAAATTCCAGGACAAGGTGGCCCGGGGATATTAGCTATAAGAATCTCAGGTTGATTTTTTATGGAGGTGGTTGGTCAATGAAGAAGAAAATCCTGGTTACATCCATTATAATGTTGCTCAGTATGATGACCCTCATCCAAGTCGAACCGGCTGGAAGTGCAGGCGGACAAGCTGCGGTCACCACGCTGCACAACGATGACACCACTCGGCTATCGCAGGCCGGGGCAGACCTGGCTCAGCCGGTGGGGGAAAACGAGAGTACCCTCCAGTCCAAGGGCAAGATATCATCTCCCTGCCCAACCCCCGCGCCAGCGGCTCCTGCTGTTGAAATTTTCCCCAACAGCCTACCGGATGTGCAGGTGCAAACCCAGGCTGCCACTAGTCCACCCAAGACCAAACAGGCCGCCCCGGTAAAACCGACTCCCAAAACCCGAGTCCCGGTGGTAACAGCCCCGGCGCCTACCCAAGCTAGCGCTCAACAGCAGGAGATGCTGGGCTATATCAATGCGGCCCGGGCTCAGGCTAATTTAGCCCCTTTGGTTCTGGACAACCGGCTTTGTGACGGGGCCTATCTCAAATCCCAGGACATGGCGGTGAACGGTTATTTTAGTCACACCTCCCCGACTTATGGCAGTCCTTTCGAAATGATGAAGAGTTTTGGAATCAGCTATCGCACCGCTGCCGAAAATATCGCCCGTAACAGCAGCGTAGTGGCGGCTCATAATGCTTTCATGAATTCCAACGGGCATCGGGCCAATATTCTCAATCCGGCATTCACCAAAATAGGTTTAGGTTTCTATCAGAAGGGCAGCGATCTCTTCGTGACCCAATGGTTTACCAATTAAGCCGCTTCCATTTCCTTCTTTCTATTCCTATATAGCCTACATAAGAAAAGCAGCGCCGGCGGCACTGCTTTTCCTGGTTTATCGGGGCTGGTTAGTTACTTGGGAGCTTTGCTCGAAGCAGTTTCCCAATCCTGACCTGATCAGTTTGGCCTCAGTCGATTTGACGGGCGCGCACAATCAGTCTTTGGGTGACATTTCCGGGAGGATCACAGGTAGTCAGGGTGAGCGCTCTATAGGCAGTGGGTGCTACCACCGACCAATCGTTTTCGGCTACGATAAAGACCTTTTCCACCGCATAATTATATGTTGTTCCCTGGTAGGTAATAGCGATGTCGTCCCCGGGCACCAATCTATTTAAGTGGCGGAACCAGGAGCCGAATACGTTGCGATGGCCGGCTATGGACACATTGCCTTCTTCCCCGGGCATATTGCTCTGCGGATATAACCCAGGACCCATGCTGAGGTCACGGGAGGTTACCCCCTTAACCACGGCCGTTCTGAGATTCAACTTGGGGATGCTTAATACCATGACTGCCTTTACAGCTGATTTGGATTGCACCGCCGGTTCTTTGGCCGCCTCCCCTGCTGTCGTAGTTGGCAAGCTCTGCTCTTGCGGGATTACCTCTTGAGATTGCGGCGCCTGCATGGCGTTTTCCAGCAATTGCCGCTGCATATATATGCTGTAGGTGTTTTTCATGAAGGGGCTCAAGATGAGTAATACCCCCGCTGCTATCAATACCCAGCTCAATGTCCTGCGCATCCGGCAACCTCGTTTCCTAGAGCAAGAGACCACCCAGATGGGTGGTCTCTTTAGCATAATACTAACATTATTCCAACAACCGTGTCAGGCTATTTGCGTCTGACCAAGACTCCAGCTGCCAACATCAGCAGGCCGCCCATCAGTGAAGGCAGATTGCTGGCACCAGTCTGGGGAAGAGCGTCAGTTGCAGGCTCCGCGCCAGTTGTGGGTCCAGCGGCGGGCACATCTTTGATTCCCTCAACAGCGTTGTCATCGTCGTCGTCATCATCGTCGTCATCGTCGTCGTCATCGTCGTCGTCATCATCATCGTCATCGTCGTCATCATCATCATCGTCGTCGTCGTCGTCGTCGTCATCATCATCGTCTACATCGTCGTCGTCT
>JAQVXF010000051.1 GCA_028709355.1 Syntrophomonas sp. | reverse complement strand
TGGAGTACCAGGGTTCCTATACTCCCAATCTGCTATCACCTCCATTGGGGAGCGAATATTTATTGCACCCTACTAAAACCGAGCAAGGTCCAATCACTTTGTGGAGCCGGATCAACCTAAATGAGCAGACACGGCTTATCCGAGTAATTCTTCGACAAACAAAGTAAAATCCCTGCAAATATATTAAAGCAGGGATAATAATATAAAAAATAATTATACAAATTATCTAGTCCGGTGATGATATTACGTTATTTGGTTCCCTCCCACACAATCTGCCCGGACTGTTCCAGATGATAACCTCCGAATGATTGCATCCGGCGTTTGAACTCAGCACTGCGGATTGCAGTCAGGAGACTGTCCAGCTGCTGGGGGCGCAGCAGGTTGGGGAGGATGCAAAGATCATATCTTTCCCGGTCCACCGGGATGAAATCGAGATCCATGATGGCAGCACTGGCATGGATAGCCAGTCCGGCATCGCCGGCATCATTCTTGATAGCGGCAGCAACTGCCAGGTGGGAGTATTCTTCCCGGCTGTAACCGTTGATCTGATTGCGGTCGATATCCTGCTGCAGCAGCAGGTAGTCCAGCAACAGCCTGGTACCAGCTCCTTTTTGGCGGTTGATGTAGCGGATCTCGGGACGGATTAAATCCCGGATACCACTGATTTGCAGCGGATTACCTTTTTTGACCACCAATCCCTGCTCCCGCTGGGCCAGGTTAACCAGCAGGATCTGTTCATGATTCAGGTACTTGTTGAGATAGCTGATATTATACTCTCCGCTCTCATAATCAAGCAGGTGGATTCCGGCACAATGAGTCTCACCACGGCTGAGTGATACTATCCCCCCCATACTTCCGACATTGGTCGAGATCATGCGGATCCCGAAATCCCGCTGTAGAATATCGATAAGGACATCTATGGCCAGATCATGGCTTCCCAAACAAACCAGCGTGTTTTCAATAACTTGACGGGAACGGTTCAGGGTTATCCGGCAGGGGCTGCCCGCATCCAGTCCTTCATCACCTCGGGGAATATGGAGAACTCCGTCGGCCTTGACCAGGATGCTGGTGACCCCGGCTCCCCGGTTCAAAGGATAGGCCAGGAACTGTTCGGAAATGCGGGCCACATTGACGTTGATGAATTCATCCACTCCCGCATGGGAGGGGAGTTTGCGAGCCAGACTGCATTCGATCGTTTGCGGGGAGGGAAAATCACTGCCGGTCTTTTGGAAAATGATCGGCCGAGCGAAGAGATTGAAGATGAGTTGGGCAGAGACCGGGTATCCTGGCACCCCTATGACCGGTTTGCGGTTGATACTGCCAAGTATGGCCGGTTTTCCGGGCCGGGTAGCTATGCCATGCACAATCAGGGTTCCCAAATCTTGTACAATGGAAGCCGTATAATCCTCCCGGCCGGCTGATGATCCCGAGCAAATCACGATCAGGTCAGCCATCGCTTCCACCTCAGCAACTGCCTGGCGGATCAAGTCCTTGTCATCGATCACGATCTCGTGGCGCAGGGGGGTTGCTCCCCATTCTTGGCACAGGGCGGCCAGCATGCGGCTGTTGCTCTCAATGATCTGACCAGGCGGCATGTCGGCATAGCCACGCTCGACCAGTTCGGTCCCGGTGGGGATGATGGCCACCACGGGCTTTTTGAGTACGGATATCCTTTCTACCGAGGCTGTCTTGAAGGAAGCCAATTCATAGGGGCCGATCAGGGTGCGGCTGGGGACGATCATGTCCTGCTCCACCATATCCTCGCCCACGGAGCGGATGTGCTGCCAGGGGACGGCCGCTCTGATAATCTGATACTGCCCATGGACGATATTAACATCTTCTATCATTACTACCGCATCGAATTGGGGAGGTACATAGTCACCGGTATCGACCATCAACACCTGGTCGGGACTCAGGTTGACCGGATGCACCTCATTGGCCGAAAAGGTGCTGGCAGCCTGGACCGCGATTCCGTCCATGGCCGAAGCCATGTAATGGGGATGAGAGCGGTGGGCGAAGACCGGTTGAGAAGTCCTTCTTCCCAACGATTCATATATATCCACCTCTTCTTCCTGGACCTCGAACCACCCGCAAGCCGCAAGGTGATCGACGAAAAGCGCCAGGGCTTCCTCGAGGGGCTTGTTCTCTATGTAGACATTTCTGTTCACCGTTGCTCCTCCCGTATCCCAAATGTTCTGTGGGCTGGTTTGTATGGTTAAATATGTTTAAGTATAATTGAAAACGGATCAAAAACAAAAGGATTGGGGAATTGCTATGCCGCAGTTTTTAAAGGTAGTACGCTTCCAGGAGGCCCTGAGCCTGTTGCTGGACCGAGCCCCGGCCCACATGGAGGAACTCGTCTCCCTGGAAGAAAGCCACCGCCGGGTCTTGGCCCAAGATATCTACAGTCCCGAGGATATGCCGGCATTTAATCGTTCCACCGTCGATGGCTATGTGGTAAGGGCGGAGGATACTTTCGGGAGCAGTGAATCTCTGCCGGGCATGGTCAGGTGTGTCGGTAAAGTGGAGATGGGCCTGGATCCCGGATTCAGCATCACCGCCGGAGAATGCGCCTGGATGCCCACCGGCGGAATGTTGCCGGAGGGCAGTGATGCGGTGGTGATGGTTGAATATACTGAGAAGCTGGGGACTGATACCATCCTGGTGTCCCGCCCGGTAGCCCCGGGCGAGAACGTTATGCACAAAGGAGAAGATGTCAGCCGGGGGGCTTTAGTTTTCAAACAGGGGGAGAGATTGGCAGCCAAGGACATAGGCCTGCTGGCTTCGCTGGGCATCAACGCGGTGGGGGTGGCGAAGCCATATAAGGTGGGGATAATGTCCACTGGTGATGAAATAATCCCAGTCGACCAGTGTCCGGCACTCGGGCAGGTGAGGGATGTAAATTCCTACTCTTTGGCGGCGGCGGTCCAATCTTGCGGGGCGATGGCGAACAGGTATCCCTTGGTAAAGGATGATATTGGGAGTTTGCAGCAGGCCCTGCGCCGGGCTTGGGAAGAAAACGATATCGTGCTGGTATCGGGGGGGAGTTCGGTCGGAGTATCTGACTATTCAGTAGAGGTGATGCTCTCGCTGCCCGCTGCCGAAATGTTATTTCACGGGATAGCGGTCAAACCAGGCAAACCGTCCATCGGAGTGGCGGCTGGCCGGAAATTGATAATTGGACTGCCTGGGCACCCAGTCTCAGCGCTCATGGTTTTTTACCTTCTCTGTGCCCCGGTCATCAATCCAGTTCGATTGGCTTCGGTCCAAGCGGAAATGGTCGTCAACGTTGCCTCCCAACCCGGGCGCGATGATTTTGTTCCGGTGCGGTTGGTGCGAGAGGGAGAGAGTTGGCAAGCCCAGCCGGTCCTGGGCAAATCAGGATTGATGCGCATCCTGGCCCAAGCTGACGGGTTTGTGCGCATCGCCTATGAGCAGCAAGGTATATACGCCGGGGACCGGGTCGATGTCGCAATCTTCTAAGCATGCTACTTGGTTTGTCCAAAGTCGGGGCAACTGTTTGACACTAATCCGATTGCTTTCATCTATTCTTTCGGTTTGATGCCGGCCTTGTCCAGGGCGCATTTGAGCTGGTCTTTGATTTCATCGATGTAGATGCGATAGAGACGGGCTTGTTCCTCCTGTTCTTCGCTGGTTAGCCCTTCCTGCCTTTTCTTCCGGGCCAATTCATTAATGCGCATCTTCAATACCTCGTCCATGGTATCACCTCCAACGTCTAATCAACAGAACGGGTAATATAATATGGATGAATAAATTATACTATATGGATGGGATGAGACCAAAGCGGACACCACTGCATTAAAGGGGGATAGAGACGATGGCGGCGATATGGCAACCATGCCAGTATGATCACCATGTGGCTGAAGCTATTCAAAAACAACTGAGTGTCTCCAAGATGACCTCAGCTTTGCTGGCCCTACGCGGTATCACCCAGGCTGACCAGGCTGATTATTTTCTCAATGCCGGCCTGGAGGCCCTTTCGGACCCTTTGCTCATGGAGGGGGTGGGTAAAGCGGTATTAAGAATTAAACAAGCCATTGAGTGCCAGGAAAGGGTAGTAGTATATGGAGACTATGACGTCGACGGGATATGCAGCGTGGTCATCCTCACCGAATGCCTGCAGCATCTCGGTTGCCGGGTTGACTACTATGTGCCCGATCGTTTTACTGAGGGCTATGGATTGAATATGGAAGCGATCTCGTCGCTGGCGGAGCAGGGATGCCAGCTGTTGATAACGGTAGATTGCGGGATAGGATCGGTGGAAGAGGTAGGATTGGCTCTCACCAAAGGTATGGATATCATCATAACCGACCATCATAATCCTCCCGCCGCCCTGCCAGCTGCACTGGCGGTGATCAATCCCAAGCTGGGCAGTCCACCCCCCGCCGCAAACCTGGCGGGAGCGGGGGTGGCATTCAAGCTGGCAACGGCTTTAGCTGTGGGGAGGGGCCTGGAGCAGCAGCTGCAGGAATGGCTGGCCTTGGCGGCACTGGCCACCGTTGCCGACATGGTGCCCTTACAGGAAGAGAACCGGATAATAACCAAATATGGTTTGGCGGTGCTGCGGGATACCCAGCGAATCGGTTTGCGGGCTCTCATCGATGAGGCGGGCTTGACCGGCCAGGTGTTAAAAGCTTGGCAGCTCGGTTTTGTGCTGGGTCCCCGCTTGAATGCCGCAGGCCGGATGGATACCGCCCGGATCGGGATAGATCTGCTGATGAGTCGCGATCCAGTCCAAGCCCGGGACCAGGCGCGCCTGTTGGGGCAAATGAACTCCGAACGGCGCCGGGTCGAAGATGACATCTTCCACGCAGCTGTAGAGACCATTGACCGGATGGCTCTTGATCAGGAACCGGTCATCATCGTGGGGGGGGCGGATTGGAACGTGGGAGTGGTGGGAATAGTAGCTTCACGTCTGCTGGCTTTGTACAACCGACCGGCGATAGTGATATCCTGGACGGGTGATATCGGTAAAGGATCTGCTCGCAGCGGGGAAGGATTCGACCTCTATATGGCGCTGGACAATGTGCGCTCCAGCTTGCTTTCGTTCGGCGGCCATAAAATGGCGGCGGGGTTAAGCCTCCACCATGATGACCTGGAGAAAATGCGAGAGGGGCTCAGGAGTTATGCCGCCGCCACAGGCTTTCAAGCTGATAAGGACCGGCGTTACCAATTCGATCTGGAGATAGCAGAGGATGACATCAACCCAGCTTTAGTGGCAGAACTGAGCCAATTGGAGCCATTTGGAGAGGGTAATCCGGTGCCCGCCTTCGTGCTGCGGGGAGAGAACATTCACACCACCTCCCGGGTGGGGGTAAACCGACCTCACCTGCGGATGAGGATCGGTTCTGGCAATATCCCTGGGATTGCCTTCAATCGAGCTGAAGAACTGGAAGAAACCTTCCCGTACTGCTCACAAGACTTGTTGTTCGAGGTGGATGAGAACTTCTATATAGGAAAGAAGACGATCCAGCTCAAAGTCAAGGATATCAAACCGGCCTTTGCGGGGGATGATAGGATTATTGGCAGGGAATCCCAGGCTGACTGGCCGGAACTTATGAGGCGGGCGGTAGATGAGATAGCAGCGCGGCGCCCAGTGATATTCGTCTATCCGACCCTGCGCTGTCAAGTCAAGCAGCAGGCAGCCATAAACTATTGCTTCCGCCGGGGCAGCATAGTCCCGATCACCGGGCATTTATGGCCGGAAGAGCGGCGCCAGCGGCAGGAGATGCTGAAACAAGGTCTGGCGGGAATCTACCTGATGACTGCATCCAGCCTGGGTGTTTACCTAAAGTCAGCCCAACTTCCGCCCAACATCCATTTCATGGCGATACTGGGACCGGGACTGACACCCTTTTCTCAGTACGATCTGCCGTCACAGGTCGAAGTAATCTATATCGGCCGCGGTCATGACCGTATTTTTTATTCTCGTAACGAGGATTATGGGACCCATGGACGTATTCTGGTCTATGCTAACCTGCCTGGCACAATCCGGCGCCTCAAGGACAGCTACCCGGACCTGCAGATAGAATCGGGTTTGGCAGACATGCGGCAACGGATAGATTTGCGCCGCAAGTATTGGTCGAACCGGTCCGGGGCTTTGGTCAGTGATGGCACTCACACGGTTGAATCTTCGCATGGGAAGGTATTCGATGAATTGGTACTGGCGGATTCCCCCTTCGGTGCATACGAACTGCAGGTACTCGCTGCAAGGATTGGAGGATTTGGCAGCGACAAGGTTGGGGTGGCTTTTGACCGCTCTGCCTTGGAGGTCAATCGCCAGTTCCTTGAACGCTCCTATCCAAACATCGGCTTGGTCAATCAAGTCCTGACCCACCTACTCCGACTTCCAGGAAATCGCTGCCGGCTCAGCGACCTCATCGGCGACATGAACCGAGAGCTCGATATATCGAGGTTGGAGGCTGTTGCCGCTTTGCACATACTGGCTGATTTGAACTTGTGCCGATTTCAAAAAAGAAGTAGTATTATGGCTATAAACCGTGGATCTGCAGGCAATTATATCGATAGTCTCGACGGAAGCCCTTATTCTCAGGAAGGCAATCTGGAACGGCTTGCCTTTGCCGATTGGGAAGAGAGGCTTATTTCGGGTTTGGAATGGTGAAAAGATGGGGCCGCAAACGATTTTGGACCGGGTAAAAGAATATGATCCCAAGGCTGACTTTGACCTGATAGCCAAAGCATACAATTATGCGGTGATCGCCCATGGCGAACAGAAGCGCAAATCAGGTGAGCCTTACATTATCCACCCGGTAGAGGTAGCCCTGATCCTGACTGAAATCGAGATGGACAGTGCTTCCATATGTGCTGCCCTGCTTCACGATGTCATCGAGGATACCAGCTTTGATTATAAGAATCTGGAGCAGGAATTTGGCGAAGAGATAGCTATGTTGGTAGAAGGGGTAACCAAACTGAGTCGCATCAATTTCAAGACCCGGGAAGAAGCCCAAGCCGAAAACCTGCGCAAGATGTTCCTCGCTATGGCTAAAGACATTCGGGTGGTTTTAATAAAACTGGCGGATCGTCTCCATAATATGCGCACCCTCAACTACCAGCCCGAGCCTAAGCAGAAGCAAGTCGCCCAGGAAACTATGGATATCTTTGCGCCTTTGGCCCATCGCCTGGGCGTTTTTAAATTCAAATGGCAGTTGGAAGACCTGGCATTTCTTTACCTGCAGCCCGAGATGTATTATGAGGTGGCCCAGCGACTCAAGACCAAGCGCAAGGAGAGAGAAGAGTATGTCAACGCATTGATCCAACAGATCGAGAAAGGTTTGGAGCAGATTGGCATCGAAGGAGACATTGCGGGCCGCCCTAAGAATATATACAGTATCTACAAGAAGATGGTCAAACAGGACAAACCCATTGATGAGATCTATGACAAGATTGCGATCCGGGTGATCGTAGACTCGGTACCCGAATGCTACGGGGTACTGGGAATAATCCATACCATGTGGAAACCACTGCCAGGCAGGTTCAAGGACTACATTGCCACCCCCAAGCCCAATATGTACCAGTCTCTGCATACGACCCTGATCGGTCAGGGCGGCGAACCTTTCGAGGTGCAGATCAGGACCTGGGAAATGCATGCCACGGCTGAGTCAGGGATAGCCGCTCACTGGCATTACAAGGAATCAGGCAGCCCCAAAGACCGGGATAAGAAGTTTGATGAAAAACTGGCCTGGCTGCGGCGCATCCTAGAATGGCAGCAGGATGTCAATGACGAGTCAGAATTCATGGAATCCCTCAAGACCGATCTTTTTGAAGACACCGTCTTTATATTTACCCCCAAGGGTGATGTGATAGAGTTGCCTAAGGGTTCATGCCCGGTGGATTTCGCCTATCGGGTCCACACCGAAGTGGGTCATAAAT
>JAQVXF010000050.1 GCA_028709355.1 Syntrophomonas sp. | reverse complement strand
TTCCTACCTTGAGAGGATTACCATCGACGGAGCGGAGATCAAAGCTGGTCGGCTGGAAGTTATCCTGGACGAGATCGATAGCCATATCCAGGCCATGCTGCAAGGGGGGGAGGAGCATCCCACCGAGTTCGAGGTGCTGACCGCGGCGGCTTTCCGCTTTTTTGCCCAGGAGCGAGTGGAAATTGCGGTCCTGGAGGTTGGCATGGGTGGAACCTACGATTCGACCAACGTGGTGATACCCAGGGTAGCGGTGATAACCGGGATCGATTTCGATCACACTGCTTTCCTGGGGGACACCTTGACGGAGATAGCCGCTAACAAAGCAGGGATAATAAAGGCGGGAGTGCCGGTGGTGGCTGGACCTATGAGCGCCGAGGCGCGGCAGGTGATCAGCACCAGAGCGCAGCAGCTGGGGGCACCGCTGTTCGATAGCAGTGACATGAGGATTGTCCCGTCGGGGCCGGCCTCTTTCGAGGGGCAAGTGGTGGACCTGAAGGGGCCGGGTGTTAATGAGACCGGGCTCACGTTCTCCCTGCCCGGCACCTACCAGCTAAGCAACCTGGCGGTAGCCCTGCAATCCCTGCAGGTGCTTAAGGATCAGGGACTGAGGATAGACGCTCGACATATCAGAGACGGATTGGCCAACTTGCGGATACCGGGACGCCTGGAGGCGGTTCATCAGCAGCCGCTGGTTGTCGTCGATGCCGCCCATAATCCCCAAGGGGCAAGGGCTCTGGCCGAATCGTTGGGTACCCTGCTGCCGGGGCGGTTACGGGTATTGGTGTTGGGTCTGCTGGATGACAAGGAACGGACCGGGGTAATCGAGGCCTTGGCACCAGGCACCCGGGCGGTCGTGGTCACCCGGCCCCAAGGAGCGCGGAGCCAGGCCTGGCAGGAGGTGGCCCAAGCCTGGCGGCAAAAATTCCCGGCTGTCCAGGTCGAACTCGAGGAGGACATAGCCCGGGCGGCAGAACGGAGCTTGGGTTTGGTCCGGGAAGGTGAATACATCCTCATAACCGGCTCTTTCTACGTTATTGACCAGGCCCGTAAGGTTTTCGTTAAATAGTTGACAGTTATTAACTTCCTAACCAAGTAACTGCTATAATATACTTGGTTACTAATTAAGATAGGGGGATATCACCTTGGCCTTTAAGTTCAAGCCCCAGGAGATGCGGTTCTTTGGTTACTTCGAGGAGGCGGCCGACGCTATCTGTGAGGCTACCCAGATATTGAAAGGCTATTTCGTGGATCGCAGCGATAAGAACGCCAATCTGGAGCGGATAAATAAGGTTGAACACCACGGTGACCAGATATTCGCCGAGGTTATGGACCAGATCAACCATTCATTCATCACCCCGTTTGACCGCGAGGATATATTGGGGTTGTCGCAATCCTTGAACCAGGTGCTGGACCACATCCAAGGGACCATGGAAAAAATGGTCATATATAAATGCGAGCAGCCCCAGGAAAGGTTCATCCCCGCCCTGGTCAATGTCCTGGAAGAGGCTTCGGACGAGATCCAGAAGGCGGTTCTGTTGCTCCGCGATGTAAAAAACAATCACCAGACAATCCTGGATTCCTGTGAAAAGATCAGAGGCCATGAACATGAGGCCGATAATCTATACCGGGCGGGCATCGCCCGGTTATTTGAACAGACCGATGACGCGGTCTATATGCTGAAGTGGAAAGAGATCTATGAGCATCTCGAGACCACCCTGGACCTCTGTGAAGATGTGGCCAATGATTTGAAGGGGATAGCGGTCAAATATGTTTAGCCCTGACGTTTTCAGTACCGGCTGGGTATTCCTGATAGTAGCCTTTGCGCTTCTATTCGACTACATCAATGGATTTCATGATACTGCCAATGCCATCGCCACCTCGGTCTCCACCAAGGCGGTGTCACCGCGCAATGCCGTCATCATCTCGGCCACCTTCAACTTCCTCGGGGCCATAAGCGGCACTGCAGTGGCGGCTACCATCGGCAAGAACATCGTAGCCGAAGCTGATGTGGTGCCGCTGGTCATAATAGCTGCCTTGATCGGGGCCATCTTCTGGAACTTGTTTACCTGGTACTTCGGTATACCCAGCAGTTCCTCCCACGCCTTGATTGGGGGCTTGGTGGGGGCGGTCATCGCCCGGCATGGTACCGCAGCGGTACTCTGGGATGGCTTGCTCAGGATAGTCGCCGGCCTGGTTACTTCACCCTTGATCGGGTTGGTGATGGGCAGCCTCATAATGACTCTCCTGTTCTGGATATTCAGGAATTCGTCTCCGGTCCGCATCAATCTCAGGTTTCGCAGCCTGCAGGTGCTGACTGCTTGTATGGCCTCTTTTGCCCATGGCTCCAATGATGCCCAGAAATCGATGGGGATCATCACTATGGCTTTGGTGGGGGCGGGCATGATAGATACTTTCGTGGTGCTGCCCTGGGTCAAAGTAGCCTGCGCATTGGCCATGTCGGCCGGCACTGCTTTCGGAGGCTGGCGCATCATCCGGACCATGGGCGGCAAGATCTTCCGCATCGAACCCATCAACGGATTTGCGGCTGACTTCACCTCGGCTTCGGTCATCTACGGAGCCAGCTTAATGGGTATCCCCGTCAGCACCACCCATGTGGTATCATCATCCATCATGGGAGTCGGTGCCGCCAAACGGATCAAGGGAGTGAGATGGAACATCGCCCGCCAGATAGTGGTGGCCTGGTTCGTCACCATCCCCTCGGCAGCTTTTGTAGCCATGATATGTTACCGGCTCCTGAACGGCTGATCGCCCGGCTTACTCGCCATTCCCCAGCCATTTCCGCCCTTTCGGCGGATATTTTTATTTAGAAACCTTTTGCCAATTTGTCTGGTAACGTAGATAATAGAGATAGTGATTTTTATTACAAAGGAGTGGGGAATTTTGAAAGCTTACAAGATTCCTGAGGCCACCGTCGTCCGCCTCTCCATATATTCGCGGCAACTTAGCAATATGCGCAAGGCGGGGGTGGAGACCGTCTCCTCCGAGGAGATCGCCAACAGTGTTGGGGTCAGCTCCGCTCAGGTCCGCAAAGACCTGGCTTATTTCGGCGAGTTCGGTACTCGCGGGGTCGGCTACCGGGTAGATGACCTTCTGGGTAACCTGACCAAGATACTGGGCTTGAACCGGGAGTGGAATTTGGCCATAATCGGAGCCGGGAAATTAGGTTCAGCCCTGGCCCTTTATGAGGGTTTCCGGCAACGGGGATTCTCCATCAAAGCTATCATTGACGTGGATGAGAAGATGGTTGGGCAGGATCTGGCCGGGGTGGTGGTGGATTCGCTGGACAAACTAGAGAACCTCATCAAGGAACATGATATCAATATCGGTATAATCACAGTTCCGGCAATGGAAGCCCAGCGGGTCACAGACCGGTTGGTGGAAGCCGGGGTGGCAGCCATCCTGAATTTCTCCCCGCAGGTGCTCCGGGTGCCTCCCGACATAGTGATGAGGAACGTAGATCTGGCTGTAAACCTCAAGGTGCTCAGTTTCAATCTTTCCCACAACAGCTAGACCAGGCACCGGAGGCCGCCGCAAGGGCCGGCCTCCTTTCTTATCGCCTTGTTTTTGACCTTTACTAATGCTACACTTGAAAAAACGTGACGGGGGGAAACCGGTGGCAGGCCGAGCAAGAACCTATCCAGGCTGGCAATTGCTGTTGCTGCTGATGGTCATAGGAGGCATAATAGGCAGTTGGATAGGTGACGCAATCGTCAAGCTTTGGCCCGCGCTGAGTATCCTGGGACGAGTGCAGAGCGTGGGACTGCCTACCTTCACCATGGACCTGCATGTTTTTTCATTAAGCTTTGGCTTCATGTTCAATATAAACTTTTTTAGCATACTCGGATTCATTTTAGCCTGGGTGTTCTATAAAAGACTGTAATTATTAAAGAGGATTCCAAATTGAAGAAGATAATCCTGGCCTCCGAGTCACCCCGGAGGCAGTATCTATTGCAGCAGATGGGGGTAGATTTCACGATCGCCCCCGCTAACATAACGGAAGACATTTCTATCTCAACATCACCCGAACAGTTGGTTTGCAGCATCGCCCTGCAGAAGGCCAGCCAGATTATTAAAGGCCTGGAGACCGGGATCGTTATAGCTGCCGATACCGTGGTTTGCCGGCAAGGGCTGGTGATGGGCAAACCCAACCACCGGGATGATGCGCATGCTATGCTGCGCCGCTTGAGTGGTCTCAGCCATCAGGTCCTGACCGGCCTTTGTGTATTCGAAGCGGGGGCCGCACCGGACCTAGCGGTGGAATGCACCAACGTCTTTTTCCGCCCCCTTTCCGATGCCGATATCAGCAACTACCTGGACCACGAAGAGTGGACCGACAAGGCCGGGGCATACTCTATCCAGGGCTGGGGTGCCCTATTGGTGGAACGTATCGAGGGCTGTTTTTACAATGTGGTGGGACTGCCCTTAAATAGGTTAAATATGATGTTGCGCAGGAAAGGTGTGGACTTGCTGGAGGTACATTGATCTGTGCATTACACTACCCTTATCAAGGATATGCCCAGTGATGCCCGACCCCGTGAGAAGCTGGCAGCTCTGGGCGCAGAGCAACTGAATGATCATGAACTGCTGGCTATAATCCTGGGCAATGGTACCCGGGAGACCAGTGCGCTGGAATTGGCCAATCAACTTCTGGACACCTATCATGGCTTGCGCCGTCTCCGGGATGCCACCTTGGAGGAACTGGTCCAGGTCAAGGGAGTGGGTAAAGCCAAAGCGGCCACCATCCAGGCGGCTTTGGAGATAGGGCGGCGCATCGCCCGGGACATCGAAACCAAGTTCCTGATCCAGTCCCCCGAAGATGTACAGGAGTATGCCGAAACGGTGCTGGTCCAGGAAATGCGAGGCTACGACCGGGAACATTTCCTGGTCATGTACCTGGATAGAAAAGGCGGAGTGATAACCAAAGAGAATGTGTCGGTAGGAGGCCTGCACAGTTCTATCGTCCATCCCCGGGAAGTATTCAAGACCGCGGTGAAACGCAGCGCTGCCTCAATTATTCTGGCCCACAACCATCCCAGCGGGGATCCCACTCCCAGCCGGCAAGATATCGACATAACCCGCCGGTTGACTGAGGCCGGCCAGATAATGGGGATTCAGATCCTGGACCATGTCATCATCGGGGAGCAGACCTACTGCAGTTTTAAGGAAAAGGGTCTAATATAAGGCTAAGGAGGAAGCACAGAAGTGTTTTTTAGCAAGGATTTAGGGATAGATCTTGGTACAGCCAATACGTTGGTCCACCTGAAAGGGCAGGGAGTGGTCCTCACTGAACCTTCGGTAGTGGCCATCCAGGTCCAGAGTGGACGAGTGGTGGCAGTAGGCGAAGAAGCCAAGCGCATGATTGGCCGCACCCCAGGCAGCATCGTGGCCATTCGCCCCATGAAGGATGGGGTCATAGCCGACTTCGAGGTGACCCAATCTATGTTGAAGTATTTTATAAGCAAGGCTCTGGGGGGGAATCGATCCTTGGTCAAACCCAGGGTAGTGATCAGCATCCCTACCGGCTGCACCACGGTGGAGGAGAGAGCCGTCAAGGAGGCTGCCCTGGCCGGAGGGGCCAAGGAAGCCTATCTGCTGGAAGAGCCCATGGCAGCAGCGATCGGAGCTGGATTGCCGGTGCATGAACCGACCGGCAACATGATCGTCGACATCGGAGGTGGGACCACCGAGGTGGCGGTCATCTCCCTTGGAGGTATCGTAACCGCCAAGTCGGTGCGGGTCGGGGGCGACAAGATGGATGAGGCCATCATCCAGCATCTGAAGAGGAACTACAACCTGCTCATCGGCGAGCGAACCGCAGAAGACATCAAGATCAGTATCGGCTCGGCTATCCTTGAGGATCCCGAGGACTACTACGAGGTAAAAGGGCGGGACCTGGTCAGCGGTCTGCCTCAGACCATCAAGATATCAGCCGGGGAGATCCAGCAAGCCTTGCAGGAGACGGTGGACCAGATCGTGGAAGGGATCAAGGTGTGCCTGGAGAAGACCCCCCCGGAACTGGCCTCCGATATTATGGACCGGGGGATAGTGATGGCCGGTGGTGGGGCCTTATTACGGGGTCTGGATAAGCTGATCGGTTATGAGACCCACATGCCGGTCTACCTGTGTGAAGAACCCTTGCTGGCAGTAGCCCGGGGTACCGGCCGGGTGTTGGAGAACATTGGAGTTTTGAAAAAGATGACTTCGAATCCCAGATGGCATGCTTAAATTGGCTTAATTAGGTGAATGGGTTTGTTTAGAATATTTAGGCAAAAGGGTTTTTGGATACTGTTGTTGACGGCCTTGGTCCTGTTGGCGGTGGTGAAACTGAGTGCCGATGACAGCCCGGGGCTGAACAGCGCCGAACGATGGGTGAGAAACAGCTATGCCCCGCTGCAGAGAGGTACAGACTGGATTCAGCAAGGCTTGGGGCAGTTGAGCACCAGGATGTTGGGCATCCAGGATATGAGCCAGCTCCTGGCGACCGAGCAGGCCAAAAACCAGCAATTGGGTTTGGAGGTCATGCAGCTGCGGGAGAGCCAGGCTGAAGTGGAGAGATTGAGGCGGCTGCTTGATTACAAGAATGCCCAGCCCAACTCCTATGAATTAGAAGCAGCCCGGATCATCGCCCGGGCCTCCAACAACTGGTATAAGACCCTGACCATCGACAAAGGGGCCGACTTCGGCTTGGTCTTGAATATGCCGGTCATAACCCCGGATGGTCTGGTCGGCAAGCTGGTCAACGTGAGCAAGGGCACTGCCCAGGTAATGCTGCTCACCGACCGGGAGATGGCGGTGGGAGCTATTCTCCAGCAGACCAGGGAAAACCGGGGCATAGTGGAAGGCGTCGGGAACGGCCAGCTGCGGATGATCAACATCCCCTACTATTCCCAGGTACAGGGGGGAGAACCGGTGGTCACCTCGGGTTTGTCCCAGATCTATCCGCCGGGCATCCTGATCGGTACAGTCCGGGATGTCCAGAAGGAAGCCAATGGTTTGGTCCTTTCTGCCTATGTGGCACCGGCGGTCGATTTCGACCGGCTGGAGGAAGTATTGATAATCAAGTCTTTCCCGGCTGGCCCCTCGCCAGCCGATCAAGGGGTGTAGGCCCTATGCGCTCCCTCATCCTCGTCTTGCTGCCGTTTCTGGCCATATTCCTGCAGTCCACGTTGTTCAGAGCCATCCCGATCCAAGGAGTGGTACCGGACTTGCTCCTTATTCTGGTCATATTTTATGCGGTTTTCAACGGCTCCAGCAAAGGCGCCATGTATGGTGTAGCCTGTGGTTTATGGGAAGACCTGTACTTAGGCCGCATGATCGGGGTCAACGCCATCAGCAAGGGGATTACCGCCTTTATCCTGGGGCGCATGCAAGGCAATGTTTACCAGGACAACCTCATGGTGGGACTGATAGGGGTCGTGACCGGTACAGTCATCAATGCTATGTTGTTGTTTATCATTTCCATGGTCGCTATCCCGGGGCTGGGACTGGATAGAGCCTTACTGGCTGACCTGCTGTTCCAGGGGATATATAACATCGTCATCGCCATACCTCTATATATGTGGTATTGCCGCTCCTCCAGGGCCGGCGTACTCAGGGAAGGCCAGAGCGGATGAAAAAAAGCAGTTTGGATACCCGCCTCAAGACCTATAGTGCCATCATATTCGGCCTGCTGGCGGTGTTATGCATCAAACTGGCAGTGGTCCAGCTGTTCCATAGTGATGTTTACCAGGTCAAGGCCAAGGAGAACCGGATAAGGCTGATGGCGATCAAACCCTCGCGGGGGGAGATGTATGACCGCAATGGCCAGACCCTGGCCGCCAACGAGCTGGTATATACTCTCAGTCTCACCAATCCCGGCAAGGATGGCGACACCCAATTGGTGGAACGCTTGGTCGGAATACTGCAACCGTATTACCC
>JAQVXF010000049.1 GCA_028709355.1 Syntrophomonas sp. | reverse complement strand
TAGGAGCCGCCTCTTCAGCCGCTGCAAACACCATGCCCAGACCTTTGCCTACTTTATCCCTGAGTTCAAAAACCAACCGCTGGGCGGTCTTTTTGCCAATACCCGGTACGGTCATCAGCCTTTTCTCATCTGAACTGACCACTGTCTGAAAAAACTCATCCGGTCTCAAGACAGCCAGGATGTTCAAGGCACTGCGGGCGCCCAAGCCGGAAACGCCCAGCAACATCTTAAACAGATCCAGCTCCTCCTGGTTTAAGAAGCCAAACAGCTTGAGGTCGTTATCCAATACCTGCAGGAAGGTATAGACAATGATGGGGGTCCCCATCGGTGGCAGCATAGTACCGGCCCGGCTGTGGATACCTACCTCATAACCGATACCGCCCACTTCGATCACTATGGCGTCTGGTTTGGTTCGCGCCAATATCCCCCGTATAAATGTTATCACCGCAAACCTCCGTTTTTCCTTATGTCATCCCATCGGTAAGAGTGCAAATGGCACAGTGCAATAGCCAAGGCATCGGCTGCATCATCCGGGCGCGGGATGTCTTCCAGCTTAAGTATCTTCTGGACCATAGCCTGCACCTGTTTTTTGTCCGCCCGGCCGAATCCGGTAACTGACTGCTTGACCTGCAATGGAGTATACTCGGCTACAACTATTTCTCTCAAGGCTGCTGCCATAAGCAACACTCCGCGGCTTTGGGCCACGGTAATGACGGTCTTGGCATTTTTATGGTGGAATATCTGCTCGATCGCTACCGCATCCGGTCGATAATCAACCAACAACTGGTCATATTCACGGTTTATTTGGGCTAATCGCTGGGGCATGCTCAGCACCGCCGAGGTCTTGATCACCCCATACCGCACCAGTCTCTCTTTTCCATACCCACCCTCGACCAATCCAAAGCCAGTGGTGGCGGTGCCCGGATCGATTCCCAGTACCAACATCAGCCCCAATACTCCCATCCCATGATTTCACAATTATAATCATACTGCAAATACCGGGGCTGGGCTACGCCAAAAAGCAAAACGGGCGTGCGGCTAGTTTGCCTGAACCCAGCGGGATAAACAGCATCGAAGTGGACTTGGTGGTAGGGCAGGGAGATGTGATCGAAATCGAACCTGGCCTGACCATGAACCTCATCATCAAGAGAGCCAAAGCCAGGCATCAGTAAAACCTGATTAGCTTCTTGCTCATGGGGCACTCCCGTGTATCTATGGGTTTTGGGCCAGGGCCTGCCGGTAAGTCTCCAATTTGTCATAATTATTATAATAGGCATAATAACCGCCGATGAAGTGCTGCACGTCATCGATGCGGATTCTGAATCCGTCGTCTCGTACATAGAAGGTGTTCAGGATTCGAGCCGGGTTCTTAAAATACATGGCATACTCAGGAAACATATAGCCGTTGACCTGATAACTGGCCCGCTGATATATAGTGTCGATAAAGCGTTTTTCATCGAACTGGTCCAGGTATTTGACATCTATATCATTTTGTTTGATCCGGTCATAGGTAGCGAAGGTGGCCATTAAAAGTTCCAGGTAGGTGGGTGCCGATCTCTTCTTATTATAAATCAGGTCCAAATTGTGGTCAGCGTTCTGGAGGGCGAAAGTATAATAGCGTTCTTCGGGGACATACTTGGTGATCTCGTTGAGCGAGTATGCCACCCAATGGTCCCTATATTGAGTGTAGTCGTTGGCGATGAAATAATCTGCCGCTTTGACCGCCCCCTGCAAATACCTCTCATCTTTGGTGAAACCGTACAATTTGGCCAACGCAAAGGTGGCTTCCCCATCGTAGTATACAGTCCGGTCTTCATCCTTCAACGAATAGTCGGCGTAGTTCAAGACATGGTAATATGCGCCATTGTCCGGATTCTGCAAAGCCAGGATACCATTGCCCAGGTCGACCACCAAGTTCCGGTACTCATCGCTGCCGAATTGTTCCATATAGTCGATCAGCATCACCACCGCTATCCCATTGCCCCCCAGTTTGACCTCATCTGCCTTTCTCTCAATAACGTAGGCGATGCCCGGTTGGGGGTGCTCGATGGAATCCCTTACCAGGAAATCAATGGTGCCCTCTATCTTAGGCAATAGAGTTTCGTCCCCGGTGGTCTTGTATTGGGATACCAAACTCCAAATAGTTCCCGTGTGACGAAGGATATTATAGTTATCGATTTCTTTATCATAGGTGGGGTAATAGCCATATATAAACTTCCCGTCTTCCAGAACCAGCTCCGCCAGGAATTGGCCTGCTGTGGACATCAATCCCTTGACCACCTCTTTGTCGACACGCTCCAACTGGCGCCGGCCATAATCCTGCTCTTCAGTATATAACTCATACACTACGTCATTCTCATCGCAGAAATAGCCGCGACAGGAAAACAGAATCAACTCTTCCGGGATGGTCCTAACATCCTTTCTGCCCTGGCTGGTGAGATATTGGTTCATCAACTCCAGATCCAGAGACTCTTCCTCGTAGTCTATGATTTTGTTGCCATTGATCTCTGCTTCCAGCAACGCGGTGTTGAAGGATCGGTCGAAAGATATACCTTGGCGGAAGTAATTATCATATATATTGCGGGTTTTCTTTTTAATATCTGCACTTCTGATGGCCTCGTGTTCCCTGACTATGTCCGCTTTGACCCAGACCGGCTCATATCTCTGGGCGGCGATCAGCCTTTTGGTTTCCGCGGCCGCACTCTTCCAAGCCGCTTGCAATGTCTCGCCTTGGGCGCTCTCCACCCATGCCCGGTTTTTGGTATCGCAGATAGAGAAGAATACTGTATATCGGGAGTCGATCACGCCTCCGGACTGGCTGATCTCTGCTTCCAACTCCAGCTCGGCCCAGGCTCTCTGCTCCAGCAAAGCCGACTTATGTTCGAATCGGCTGACGCCGTCGGACGCCAACAACTTGGTTACAACCAGCGCCCCTATGATTAGGGCAATTGCTATGGCGGCATATTTTAACATGCTGATGCGCAGGGCAGCCTCTCTGGCGGCATCCTGATCGTTCGTTTTTTTCAAATTCTCTAGCTCCTCATATCAACTGTAGAAACTAGTGCCGCCGCTAGATACCGGCAAATCTTGACCAGGGTAGGGGCATGGGATTGTTGCGGTGGCAAACTACATCAACTTCTCCATGATGTCATCCGGAATATTGAAATTGGCATATACGTCCTGGACATCATCGTGGTCTTCCAGTACATCGATAAGCTTCAGGACCCTTGCTGCCAAGGCCTCATCGTCGATATCCACTGTGTTGTTGGGTTGCAGGATAATGTCGGCATCATCGAGCTTTACTTGCTTCTCCAAAGTCTCCCTGACCTCCATAAAGTTGTCAGGCGAGGTTACCACTTCGATAGTGTCCCCTTCTTCCCGCACGTCGTCAGCTCCGGCATCGAGCGCCAACATCATGAAGTCGTCCGCATCCATCGGCAGGTTTTCCCGATTTATGGATAAGAGCCCGATCCTTTCAAACATATAGGCGACGCAGCCACTTTCACCGAGGTTACCATTATGCTTGGCAAATAGGTGGCGGATATCAGCGGCGGTGCGATTGCGGTTATCGGTAGCGATAGCCAGCATCACAGCCACTCCCCCGGGAGCATAGCCTTCATAAGTGAGCTCTTCTATAGCATCACTATCCAGATCACCACTCCCTCTTTTGATTGCTCTGGCTATATTATCATTGGGCATATTGATGGCCTTGGCATTCTGGATGGCCAGTTTGAGTTTGGAGTTACTTTCCGGGTCTCCTCCCCCTGCTCGGACAGCGATGATGATCTCCTTGGCTATTTTGGTATATTCCTTACCCTTCTTTTCGTCAGTGCGGGCCTTCTTGTGTTTGATGGTCGACCATTTGTTATGTCCTGACATCCGATCTAACCTCCAATAACTCGGTTTGTATTTTTCCAACTCAACTTCCTGTGCTGTTGATATTCAACACTTGCCACTCAAATCCTGCGCCGGGCTGAATAATGTATGGCATACCTACAGCGGTACCAGTTCCATGTTTCCCCATGCCGCCAGCTGTTCACCGACCACCGCCAGTATCCCGGTTATGCCAGGTATCTTCTGCACGTATTCGATGGCCGCGGTAAAATCATCGGGTGTCTGGATCCGATTGGCCGCGCCGGTTGCTACTGCATCGGCCAGGGCCGCATCAGAGCCTTTGATCACTACCGCATCAGCTTTGCCGAAGCTGAGACTGGGCCCAACGGTCCCCGAAGACGTACAGATTCCCAAGGGACTTTCTCCCGGTTCGATGCGGACGCCTATCTTGCCGCTGAATGGTGACCGCCCGGCATATACTGATACCAGGCGGGATTTCGATGTGTCAATGTAGAGGTCGCCGCCATTTTCAACGATAACCTCATTTACTCGGCTCCTCAATGTCTGCCCTACCGCTTGGGCTAAAGCACCAGCCACAGCCGCCATGGGTCCCACCCCCGCTTGCCAGCCGGCCTGGGACATGCGCACTGCTAATCCGGGAGCACCCGGCAGCAGCGTTATCGGCACCAAGGAAGTCATAAAGTCGGGTTGAACTGTAATAAAATCCTCCAGGCCGCCTCGCAGCCGTCTGATTTCCCTCTCACATATGACGATCAGATCCTCTGCAAAACTGCCCTTGTCCACTCCTATTGCCAAGTCGGTCTCCTTCAGTCCCACCCCAAAATACTTCAGGTCAGAACCAGAGTGCAACCTCCGGTAATTGCGTTGTACATGAGCATCGCCAGTGTTCATGATGTACTATACAGCCTCTTTTATCTCGAAATGGAGGGTTATCGCCCGGGTCGGGCAGCAGTCCAGGCACATCCCACAGACCACACATTTGGAATTGTCAAAGGAGACTTCCATGCTGCTGCGATCTATTTGCAGAGCTTCGGTCGGGCAAAAGGAAGCGCAGGCTCCACATTGGATACAGACTGAGGGTTGCCAGACCACGGTCTCGCTCAAAGGTTCCACCCCTACCCCAAGACTCTTCAGGAAAGCTACTCCTTGGTCGTAGCTGCTCCTTTCCCCTTCCAGTTCCAGGACCAGGAAACCCTCCTTCTGAGGATTGATGTCGGCCTTTAGGATATTGATAATCAGATCGTAGTCTTTGACTAGTCTATATATGATAGGCTGCTCAGACTGAGCGGCGGAAAAATAGCAAACCAGTTTGTTTTTCATGGTGATTACCTCCTCTTCTCAACCACTGAGTCTTCGTTGCCAGGTTTCTTGTGGGGGATGGACTTGAACACGATGTCGGCTTCCGCCGATGGTATACTGGCGACCGGCTGGGTCAGTTGGAATTGCCCCTTCTGTATCCAGTTCTTGAGTATCTGGGCGATCTGTCGAGCCCGGGGATAGCTGGATTGGGGTGTGGTCACCACTGTCTTGCCGTTTATGATCACCTTGCCGCTTTTTAGATCCCGGTAATTCACCCTGCCGAGGTCCATGGGCTTGCAGTAGGGGTATCCCTCATCGTAATCTACTATCGGGCAGTAAATATCTTCGTCTTTGACGGCGGTGAAACGAAGCATCTCCTCATCCAAAATCGGAATAGGCACGCCGATGCCGACTGCCATCGTCGCCCCATAACCGATGAAACTCAATCCCACCAGCCAATTGGGATCCATTCCTTTCAGATCCCCGATCAAAGCCAGGGTCCCCGCCCCGCCAAGAGGCACCCCATTCTCGCCCCTTGGAACGTTGGGGTGGTGCTGGGTCCCATGCCAGGCTACATAACCGACTCCGCCCCCCAGAAATATCCGGGTACCGATGCCGATGGTACGGTAGTACGGATCATTCAACAGAGGACTGAGCTGGCCGGCACTGGAATAACTGGCATTGCCCATCTTGGGTTTAAGGATGCCCATGTAAGTATAAATCACCCGCTCACCCAGGTTTATTGCACAGTTATAATTCTGGTAAGCATTGCGGGGGTTGAACAGGAAGGCATCATTAACGTCGCTGAGAGTAATGATTGCATCCACCTTCTTGTTGGGGTAACAATCTGTCCCGTATCCGATGGCCTCCAGTTTTATCTCCTTGCCAGCCACCAAGTCGTGGATCAGATGTCCTCCGCCATAGGTGAACCGCCCTGGGAAAACCTTATTTTCGGGGTCATTTTCCGGCAACTGGCCGGCTCCCACATAGGCATCCACGGCCGCGATACCGGTGTAGGCTTCCACCCCGTTCAGCCATACCTTTTTCATCTTGATCCGGGGATTGGAGTGACCAAAATTAATGAAGGCTCCGGAAGAACACATGGGGCCAAAGGTTCCGGTGGTGACTACATCGATCTCCCTGGCAGCCTGCTCATAGCCCTTCTCCGCCACTACATCGATGACCTCCTCGGCAGTGACCACCACCGCTTCCCCGCGCCTTATTTTTTCATTGATCTCTTCATAACTCTTATTGACTGCCATCGCTTGACCCCCCTATTTAATAAATATCCTCATCAATTGCTGAGCTGTCCTCACCGCGGCTCGGGCATCGGCTGAAAAAGCATCCGCCCCGATTCTATCGGCATACTCCTGGTTCAAGACCGCCCCGCCGACCATCACCCGAGCCCTTAGACCCATTTTTTTGACCCCCTCGATAACTTCTTGCATTCGAGGCATGGTGGTGGTCATGAGCGCACTGAGGCCAATGATATCAGCATTTTCCTGCCGGGCTGCGTCCAATATCCGGGCAGCGGTTACATCCTTGCCCAGATCCACTATATTGAATCCATAGTTTTCCAGCATCACGATCACTATGTTTTTGCCTATGTCGTGAATATCACCTTCTACCGTTGCCATCACGATGGTGCCTTGGTGGTGTGATGAAGCCTCCGGAGACAACCTCGGTTTGATAAATGCAAACGCCCTCTTCATCGCTTCAGCGGCCACCATCAACTGGGGCAGAAAGTATTTCTTCTGCTCGTACAATTCACCGGCTTGTTCAATACCCGGGATGAGGGCTTTATTCACTACGTCCAGGGCCGGCATCCCGCTCTGCAAGGCTTCGTCGATCAAACCCTCGATTATGCCTCCATTACCTTCCAATATCGCCGACTGTATCCTGCTGCTCAAATCTCGCGGGGTATCCGGTGGCAGCGCTTGATCGGCGGTCGGGTTGATCAACCCCTGCGCCCTTGCTTTTAACTGCTCGGGGATATTGCATTGCCCGCAAATCGGATCTCTTAGCTGTCCTGGCAGCGACAGCCCCGGCTTGTAGCCCTTGTAATGCTCGATGAATGAGGAGCAGTGCAGATCCCGGTTGAGAAGTACCCCTGCCGCTCGGGTTACATCCATCATCCGCTCGTCAAACGGATTGATGATGGGCAGATCAAGTCCGGCCGCCCAGGCCATGGCCAGGAAGGTCGAGTTTAGAATATCCCGGGCCGGCAGCCCGTGGGATACGTTGCTGATCCCTAATACAGTACCGACTCCCAGTTCCTGCTTTACTTGCCGCACCGCCGCCAATGTCTCCATAACCTGCTCCTGCTCAGCACTGGCCGTCTTAACCAGGCAGTCTATGAATATGTCTTCATCGCGCAGCCCAAATTCCTTGGCCCGCCGGTAAATCTTCCGGGCCACCTGCAAACGTCCTGCGGCTGAATCAGGTATCCCTTTTTCATCCAGGCATAAGCCCAGTACAGCTGCTCCGTATTTCTTGGCCAGGGGTAGGACTGCCTCCAAGCTCTTGTCCTCCCCGGTGGTCGAATTTATCAAGGCCCGACCCACAAAATTTTTCAGACCCTCTTCCATCGCCTGCCGGTTGGTGGAATCCACCGCCAAAGGAATATCGACAGCGGCCTGTATGGCCATGACCGCCTGCTTCATAGCGGCCGGTTCATCGATCCCCGGCACCCCCATATTGACATCCAACATGGATGCGATTCCCGCCTGGCGCTTGGCCTCCTCAACCACCATCTGCATCCTGCCCTCCTTGATATCCTGGGCCAAAGCCTTGCGGGCGGTGGGGTTGAT
>JAQVXF010000048.1 GCA_028709355.1 Syntrophomonas sp. | reverse complement strand
GGGATGATCTTTTTAACAAAAACTGAACCAAGAGCAATGTATCGGGTTTGAGGGGAGGGTCACAGGTATGGAGCAGCCAACAGAAATAGGCGGCAATGAATTGGCTACCTTTGCGGGAGGGTGCTTTTGGTGCATGGTAGCACCGTTTGAGCAACTTCCTGGAGTGATCAAGGTGCAATCAGGCTACACTGGAGGGCATACGGTGAATCCCAATTATGAACAAGTATGTTACGAAAACACAGGACATTGCGAGGCAGTACAGGTTACCTTCGATCCAACCCGCTCCAAATATGCTGCTTTGCTGGAGGTTTATTGGCAAAACATAGATCCTACCGATTCCGGCGGGCAATTCTATGACCGCGGGCCATCTTATCGTCCGGTCATATTTTACCACAGCGATGAACAGAGACAGGTGGCGGAGGCGTCAAAAAAGCACTTGGAAGAGAGTGGAAGATTCAAGAAACCAATCATGGTGACAATCGTGCCGGCGGAGGTATTCTATCCAGCCGAAAATTATCATCAGGATTACCATCGCAAGCAACCAGAGCACTACTATAGGTACAAGCAGTCCTCTGGCCGCGACAAGTTCAAGAGCAGATACTGGGTTGAGGACAAAGAAAGGGTTCTCCAGAAGTTGACACCGAGGCAATTTGAAGTAACTCAGCACAACGGAACTGAGCCGCCATTTGATAATGAATATTGGGACAATCGCCGACCGGGTATATATGTAGACATAGTGTCGGGTGAAGCACTTTTCAGTTCACAGGACAAATTTGATTCTGGCTGTGGCTGGCCCAGCTTTTCCAGGCCGCTGAATAAGGAGCGCGTCCTGGAGAAAACCGATCGCAGTCATTTCATGGTCCGGACAGAGGTGCGCAGCAAGGAGGCTGATTCTCATTTAGGGCACGTTTTTACTGACGGCCCAGCACCGACTGGTCTTCGCTACTGTATCAACTCAGCCGCGGTAAGATTTATCCCGGTTGAAGACCTGGAAGAAGAGGGCTACGGTGAGTACCGGGCGCTCTTTGACCTCTTGTAAATGAATTGAAAAGCAGTTACAATTAGTGAGCAAAATAGAAATAAGAATTGCCGTGCTAGATGGGGAATTAGCGGTGCCCTGTAACCTGCAACCCGCTATAGCAGGATCGAATTCCTGAGCTGAGGGCATATCCTTGTGGGGTCCGGCTCGAATAAGTGGCGAAGAGGTTTGGGTCCTCCGCAACGGAACACCTTGAACCGTGTCAGGTCTGGAAGGAAGCAGCACTAAAAGGTTCATTCCGTGTGACGGGGGGCAGCCTGGACGGAGTTAACTGTTCGCGCATCGCCCGGAAGGTATCTTCGAGGCCAGGTGCACGGCATAATATTTTAGGCAGAGTTGCAGGTGAGAGGCCTGTATTTTTGTATGTTTTTCCAGAAATAGCGTCTCGGGACAAGATATAATGGAAGCAAGCCGTTGCATTATGATGTGAGCGGGGGCAGGTGTTTGATGTCGTACTTAGCTTTATATAGAGTGTGGAGACCCCAACGATTTAGTGAAGTAGTGGGTCAGGAGCAGACCGTCCAAGCTTTGCGTAATTCAGTGCGAGAGAATCGATTGACCCACGCTTATCTTTTCGCCGGGCCCCGAGGGACAGGTAAGACCAGCCTGGCTAAGATCCTGGCCAAGGCAGTCAATTGTGGGCATCAACAGGATGGAGAGCCCTGCAATCTCTGTACCTCGTGCCAAGACATAAGCAATGGGAGTTTTATGGACGTAATCGAAATTGACGCTGCCTCCAACCGGGGCATCGACGAGATCCGGGATTTACGAGAAAAGGTGCGTATCCTGCCAGCTCAGGGCAAGAAGAAAGTATACATTATCGATGAAGTACATATGCTTACCACTGAGGCTTTCAATGCCCTGCTGAAAACCCTCGAAGAACCCCCCGATTCGGTAATATTCATTCTGGCTACCACCGAACTGCAGAAGATTCCGGGCACAATCTTGTCGAGATGTCAAAAATATAATTTCCGCCGCTTAACCCCGGATCAGATTACAAGTCGCCTACAGGATGTGGCCCAGAGTAATTCTATTGATGTCGATCCTGAGGCGATAGCCTTGATAGCCCGACGGGCCAACGGGGGTATGCGCGATGCTTTGGGAATGCTGGACCAACTGCATTCTTACCAGGATAGTCGCATTAACCGGGATGATGTCCTGGAAGTGCTGGGATTGGTTGATGATTTGTTTGTGGCCCGGTTGATAGATGATGTCATCGCTCAAGATGCGGCGGCGATTGTGGAGCACCTGAGTATCGCCCTCAACCAGGGTAAAGAGGCAATCCAGTTGGCACGGGAGACGGCCCTCTATCTGCGTGACTTATTGATGTATAAAGTAGCTGGAGACAGTGCGGATTTGATTATGGCAGGCGAACAGAGCCGGCCAATGCTTAAAGCCCAGGGTCAGAAGTTGGAGCAAAGCCAGATCCTCCAGGCGATACGCATGATTGTTGACACCGGGGAGAAACTGAGATTCAGCGAAGGCCAAAGATTTGTACTGGAACTGGCGTTTTTAGAATTGTCGTCTTGGGTAGGCAAACCAGTTACAGTCGTACCGCCTGCAGCGCCTCAACCCAAGTCGTTGCGAGCAAATAAGGAGACTCGGCTGGAACCTTCTGAACGCGGGGAAAAGACAGAGGCCCGGGAAATTCTATGGAGCCGGATATTGGCTGGGGTAAAAGAGAAAAAAGTGCCCACACATGCGCTTTTATTACAGGGCAAGTTGTTGGGGACCAAAGGGGATACCATGTATATTGGTTTCCATAAGGGCTACAAGTTCCATAAGGAGCGGATGGAGGAGAAAGGCAACCGTGACATACTGGATGCGGTCATAAGAGAGTTATTTGCTCGCGAATTCAACGTTCAATTCATTTTTATCGAGGATAATCAGTACAATGATATGGTCGTAAAAAGGGCCATAGAAGACTTTGGCGAAGAACTGATTGAAATTAAAGACTGAGGAGGAATTCTGGATGAAATTCAATCCCTTGGGCGGAGGCGCCAACATGAACCAGATGATGAAACAGGCCAAGAAACTTCAAGAAGAGATTACTAAGAAACAGGCTGAATTGCAGGAAATGGTCATGGAAACATCAGTTGGTGGAGGGGCCATTAACATCAAGATCAATGGCCGACAACAATTCCAGGAGATAATTATCAAACCAGAGGTAATTGATCCCGAGGATGTTGAGATGCTGCAGGATCTGATCCTCGCTGCAGTCAACGAAGCCGTGAAGCAATCCCAGGACATGGTGTCGTCGGAAATGGCCAAGTTAACTGGAGGGTTCAATATACCAGGGCTATAAGACCTAATTGCACCTAGGAGGATAAAGAAGATGAGATTGGCCCGCCCGCTGCAATTACTTATCGACCAGCTGCAGAAATTACCCTCAATCGGGCCCAAGACAGCCCAGCGATTGGCTCTCCATATATTGAGGTTACCCCGTGAAGAAGCCCGTCACCTGGCTCGTGCTATAGTTGAAGTTCAGGAGAAAGTGTTTCCTTGTTCTATATGCGGCAACTTGACGGATCAGGATCCTTGCTGGATATGCAGTAATCCCGGTAGAGCTGGTGATAGTCTCTGTATCGTAGAAGAAGCCAGCGATATAATGTCTATCGAAAGAACTGGCTATAATGGCAAATATTATGTGCTCAATCGCAGTTTCAAACTGATGGACGATATTGATCCTGCTGAAATGGATGTCGAGTCATTATCGAAAATCCTCGAGCAGGGGCAGGTGCAGGAAGTTATACTGGCCCTCAATCCCACCATTGATGGTGAGGTAATAGCAAGATTTCTGGCAGCGGTGATTAACCGGCATGAAGTGAAGGTGACACGCTTGGCCTATGGATTGCCTATCGGCGGCGACATAGAATTTGCCGATGAGATAACTCTGCGGCGGGCTTTGGAGGGGCGCAAGGAGTTCTAAGCCCCACGCGGTGGGCAGGGGGTTGTGGGGCGCCAATCTGGTCAATAGTCCCGACTAGAAATGCCGCCAGGTATGATGTCAGCACGGGGGCTGGATTCATTTAAACGGCAGGCATTCTCGGCCCCTGATCATTTTAGTACTCATACTGCAAGGGGGTTGTCCTCCCAAACCTAATTCAACTATGGGGGTGGAGCGGCCATCCTCTTTTTGTTTTGTGATGGGGGTTTTTTCAGGGAGGAGGCAGGTTCAATAACAGCAAGGATAAGCTGCGCTGTATTAGCTAATGTTAAAACCCTGGAAATATGAGTGTATTTACGGATCAATGTGAGTACTATATGTAGCCATTAATTAAATATTGACGCACAATTAGCTATTGCCTTATACTAGGTGAATAGTCCGCGGATACATATGAATCTGGTACAAGAAGGTGTTTACTGTCACTTTGTTAAGCTCAAGCAGGATAGTCGAAGCATATGTTGGTGAGTACGCCAGCGGTAAAAGCGAAATATCTATAAACAGGGCCCTGGAATTAAAAATGCTTGGGCGACAGGTTACCCTGGTAGACCTGGATACAGTGGAGCCTTTTTACACTCTCAGGATTATAAGGCACCAGCTGGAGGAAATGGGACTCAGGGTGATTAGTTTTTCCCGGGAAGACTCATTTGGATTGGGCGAGACCGGAGCCATGCTCAAACCCGCAGCCCGATGGGCGCTCCACAATGAAGGCGATATCATACTGGATATCGGTTATGGTGTCCACGGAGCCCGAACCTTAAATCTTGTGGAAGGAGCCTACCAGTCGACCGACCTGCGCATCATTGCCGTTGTTAATGGGACCCGGCCGATGACTAATTCTCGCGAGAGAGTCAAGGAGTTCCTGGAAGAATTAGGGCGGGTAGATGCGGTAGTCCTGAACACTCATCTCGGTGATCTAAGTACCCCGAACATCATCCGGGATGGTAACCAGTTCATCCGGGAAGCCGCTGAGGAGTTGAAAATTCCGGTAGATTTCATTGCGGTCAGCGAAGAATTTCAGGCAACAACATCCTTTGAAGAATGGGATTTGCCGGTAAAATTCATAAAACGATTTATGCCGGGCGCAATTTGGTAGTAAAATATTATGTTGAGAGTGTCTGGTTTGTTAAATACCAATGGGAGGTGTATTTTTTTAATGCCAAAAGTGATTGGTGAAGCTAAGAAATCCTTTATGACCGGTAATGAAACGGCAGCTTGGGCTTGCTTGGCGGCTGGTGCAGACATGATGTTCGGGTACCCGATTACACCCCAGAATGAAATCATGCATTATTGGACCCGCTTAGCACCCAGGTATGGACGAGGATTTCTACAAACCGAGGATGAGCTATCTGCTGGATTTACGGTGTGTGGTGCAGTCCAAAGCGGCAAGAAAGCCTTTACAGCTACTGCCGGACCCGGAAATGTCCTCATGCAGGAACCCTTTGGCATGGCTGAGGCTATGCGCTTGCCCTTGTTAGCTATTATTCAACAGCGGGGCGGACCATCTTCAGGAACTGTGGTTTATTCACAGCAAGAAGTCACCCTTACTACCTTTGGCGGAAACGGTGAAGGTATGAGGATCGTTTATTCTACTGCCACCCACCAGGAGATCTATGACTACATTATTAAGGGCTTCAATACAGCCTGGCAATACAGGTTCCCAGTTTTCATACTCGGGGATGGCTATCAGGCCAAGATGCGGGAACCGCTTGAGATTTATGATCCGGAAGACCGGGGGATAGAAATGTTGAAGCCTTATCCATTAATCGGTCTGGAAGGAGAGATAGGGCAGTCACGTGAGCCTCAGCACTTGTGCAATATATATAGCTTAGAAGAGGAACTCTATGAAGTGGTCATGAAGATGGCTGCGGAATATGAATCACTGCAGGATAGTCTGGTTGAGTATGATGAGAAGAATTGCGATGATGCGGATATCATCATTTTGTCGCATGGGGTCGTATCCAGAGCGGCCGAAGATGCTATGAAGATACTGCGTACCCAGGGCATCAAAGCAGGATACTTCCGACCCATAACCTTAAGGCCTTATCCTCAGCAGCAATTGCGCAATGCTATCGCTAAGAGCGGTGCCAAAATAATCCTCTGCGCAGAATCGGCCTATGGTCAATTGGATAGGCTTACCAAACAGGAGATATATGGGGAGACTATCAAGATGGAGAATCTTTTCATGCCAGGAGTAGGGATCATAGACTATGATATCGTTGACAAAGTAAAAAGCGTCATATAGATAGGAGGCCGACATTATGAGTGCAATAGCTCCAGCGATGCCCAAATCATGGTATGTCCCATCAAAACCACATAAGTTTTGTCCGGGATGTGGCCATGGGATAGTCTTAAAAGCATTGGGAGAGGCAATAGATGAACTAGGGATACAAGACCAGGCCATTTTTGGCTGCGATATAGGCTGTTCGTTGCTGTCGTGGGACTTTTTTGCGGTTGACAGCACCCAAACCCATCACGGCCGGACCACCCCAGTTATGGTAGGGATCAAGCGCTCCCGCCCTGAACTAATATGCATTGGCTATATGGGAGATGGGGGAGGATATTCTATCGGGTCACAGCATCTCCTCAATTCTGCAGTCAGGAATGAAAAAGTTACCTTAATCCTGGTCAATAACACCAATTATGGGATGACCGGGGGCCAAATGGCCCCGACCACTTTGCCTGGACAGAAGACCGAGACTAGTCCCTACGGGAGAGATCCGGAGACGACTGGGTATCCGACAATGGGCCCGGAATTCATAGCCGCGTTAACTTCTGACAGCGCCTATATAGCGAGGGGCACTGTATCCAAATACAAACAATTGAAGAAATATATTAGATCAGCCCTGCAAAACCAGATATCGGGAAATGGTTTCTCTTTCGTAGAAGTTCTTTCTACCTGCCCCACCAACTGGAGAACCAATGCTCAACAAACCTGGAATTTCCTCGAGGATGAAATGGAGAAACAATTTCCGGTCGGGGAACTGAAGAACCCTTTGGGAAAGGGGGAGAAATAAATGAGTTTGGTGAGGATCGCATTGGCCGGTGAAGGTGGACAAGGAGTGCAGGCTATCGCCGAGATAATGGCGGAGGCTGCGTATGAGAATAATCAACAAGCGTTGTATATTCCGAATTTTGGGCTTGAACAACGAGGAGGAGTATCCATTGCCTTCATCCAATTCAGTGACAGCAGGATTGGAGCTCCCAAGTTCCAGAAGGCCGATATAGTTGTAGCCCTCAGCGAACGAGCGGTGGCCAGGACAAAGGATTACTCCGGTCCTGAAACCCTGTTCGTGTACGATTCCAGCTTCAATATAGCCCCGGAAGATTTCCCCAAAGTAGCCAGGAAGATAATCGGGATACCTGCTATTGATACATCCAATGAAGTTTTACATCCCAGGGTTTTCAACATCATCATCATGGGAGCAGTGATCGGGATGAGTCACGTAGTTAGTTTTGAGGATGCCAAGAAAGCACTTGAACACAAGCTGGGCTACAAGTTTGTACAGGATCCCAAGCTTAGAGAGTTGAATTACCGAGCCTTGGAAATGGGCAAGGAGATGGCGGAAAAAGCATTGCAGGAAGGGGTGGCCCAGAGTGTCTGAACCCAAGGCTACGTCATATGAGATGGAAAGAGCCAATTTTCATATTTTCCCGGAGTATTGTAAAGGCTGTGGTTTGTGCAAAGAGAAATGTCCGACTGACGTCATTGTGTGGTCGGAAAAACTTGGTGTTTATGGTACCCCGGCAGTCAAACCCAAAGATGAAGACAGTTGTATAGCCTGCATGATTTGTGAAATGGTCTGTCCCGACTGTGCGATTAGTATTGAGAAGAAAGCCAAGAAAAAAGCTGTATAGTTTTGGGGCCAGTCTTCTTTAATTACCTTGACATAGAATTTCAGCCGTGATAATATAATCCTTGCGCGCAGCCCAGAGCAGCGCGCAAAGTTCTGATAAAACTGAACAAAGAGAAAGACGAAGTGCGAAAACCTGGGTATCTGGAAGCGGTCAAGCTCAAGGGCGAAACCGGGGAAGGATATTCAGGACCCGGAGCGAAAGCGACGGGAAAAATGGTTCCGCAAGGAACCAGGTCCAGCGAGAAGTTTTTGAAAAAGAGCCATCGAATGGATTCAAAGAAGAGAA
>JAQVXF010000047.1 GCA_028709355.1 Syntrophomonas sp. | reverse complement strand
ATGTACACTGCCTATCGGGCCGTATTCGATAGAATGGCACTAGGTTATAGGGTGGTCGAAGCTGACAGCGGCGCCATAGGTGGCAACGAAAGCCATGAATTCATGGTGTTGGCTGACAGCGGCGAGAGTACGGTCCTATATTGTGAAAACTGTGATTATGCGGCTAATGTAGAAAAGGCTGTTTTCAAGGAAGACGAGGCAGGAGACGATAACGAGGCTTTGAAACCGCTGGAGAAGGTAGCCACCCCGGGATTAAAGACCATTCAAGATCTGGTCAGCCAACTAGGTATTCCCGAAAAAAACCAGGTGAAGACACTGATGTATATGGCGGATGGCCAGTTGACAGCCTTGATCCTGCGCGGCGATCGTGACCTCAATGAGATCAAGCTTAAGAATTACTTGAACTGTAACCAGCTGTTCATGGCCGATGAGCAATCAGTGCGCGAACTATGCGCAGCTGGATTCGGATCTCTCGGCCCGGTTGGACTGGCAGCCCCAATCTATGTGGACTCTGAGGCCGCCCGCCTAAAGAACTTCAGCTGTGGCTGCAATGAGGATGGTTTTCACTACATGAACGCCAACCTAGGCCGGGATTTCATTCCTACTGCTGTGGGCGACTTCAAGAATGCTGTCGAAGGAGATCCCTGTCCCGATTGTGGTTGCTCCATGCTGTCGATCAAAGGAATCGAAGTCGGACATATATTTAAACTGGGCACCAAATATTCGGAGGCCCTACGGGCCACCTACCGCAACCCGGAAGGGGAAGAGAAACTAATGGTAATGGGCTGCTATGGGATCGGGGTGTCTCGCACCATGGCAGCGGCGGTGGAGCAAAACTATGATGCTGATGGCATAATCTGGCCGATGCCGATCGCCCCTTACCAGGTCATCATCATTCCAGTCAATACTCAGAAATCAGAGCAGATGAGGGCAGCAGAGGAGATATACCTTGAACTTACGGATTTGGGCTTGGAAGTAATATTGGACGACCGGGATGAGAGAGCCGGGGTCAAGTTCAAGGATGCTGACCTGATAGGGATACCTGTAAAAGTAACCATCGGTCCCAAGTCCTTGCAGGAAAACCAGGTGGAAGTGAAGAAGAGGTGGGAAACCGCGGTTGAGAGGGTTGCAATAACCGGGGTGGGAGATTTCGTGGCGGCTATCGTTAAAGAGGGATTGGCCCGAAAATAGTAATCGGGGTGGATGAATATGTCGACCTGGGAGATAATCCTTAAATTAACCCTGGCTTGTATATTGGGCGGCATCATAGGTTTGGAGCGGGAGAGCCTGAACCGGCCGGCCGGGTTCAGGACCTACACCCTGGTCTGCGTAGGTTCGGCTTTGGCTATGGTGGTATCATTGGACATGTATTACCAATACCATCATACCGTGACCGCGGATCCCGGGCGTATCGCTGCACAAGTAGTGAGCGGGATAGGTTTTCTGGGTGCCGGTACGATCATGAAAGAGGGCTCCACGGTGCGAGGCCTTACCACCGCAGCAGGACTGTGGGGCGTCGCCTGTATTGGCTTGGCGGTGGGGGCTGGTATGTATGTGCCCGCAGTCGTCACGGCCATCCTGATACTGTTCGTTCTGGTCTATTTTGTCAAGTTTGAAGAACAAGTGACTGGAACACGACTATTCAAGGGTTTGGTCGTGGTCGTGGATGATGTCCCCGGCCAAGTTGGCATCATCGGCTCCCACCTGGGTGAGATGGGGGTTTTAATCAAGAATATAAGCCTGGACCGCCTCGAAGATGGTCTATTGGAAGTGGTGCTTTTGTTGCGCCTGACCCCGGAGATTGAGATCGAAGAAGTTATTCAAAGTCTATCCACCGCCAAGGGCATACACAGTATCGACCGGTTGAATTAGTAACTTTTCAGGAGGAAACCAGGTGTCTCTTAGTTTCCAAGTGTTTATAAGCGGTAAGGTAAGCGACGATTTGCTGCCATTATGGGCGGACACTCACATAAAAAAGGTGGAAATAAGCCGAAACAACCAAACCTGGATTTTGCACTTGATTATTCCGGCCCCACTACCTGCGGCTGCCGTCAGCGAGACCCAAGAGCAGCTGCTGCACTATCATGATTTTCTCAAAGAGATAGTTTTGAATCCGCTACTGGCGGACACGTATGATGGCCTTTCGGAGCTGGTGAGAACCAACCAGCGTGATCTGGCTGCCGCGTTATTTAAGGGAGGAGAAGATCTTTTTGATTCTCCTGCAATCACTTGGCATTATAGAAGTCAAGGAATAGACATAGTCTGCCAGCGGGAAGAAATTTACGCGCGGGTGATTGGAGAGGGCATATGTACCAGCATGGGCGAGTGGTTACGGCAGCACTACTCGATATCGATAATCGTCCGGGCCATACTCGAGAATGTGCAAACCGGGGCAGAACGCAGTGGTCAGCACTATCTGGCGGAAGGCAAATTGGAGGTAATCGAACCATTACCGGAGATAGCCCGCTCTGGCCGGCGCGGGGGAGCCAGCCGGGACCGTAATAAGCTGGTGGAAACTATCCGTGACCGTTCGGTCCCCATCGCGTCCCTGGAGGAGGGCCTCAAAACAGCTGTTATCGAGGGGGAAGTCTGGGATAAAAAAGTAGTCAGTATGCAGGAAGGGCTGACGGCAGTCTATTACTTCCTGACCGACCATAATGACACTATGATAGTCAAAGCCTTCTGGAGCCAGCCGGATTTTGACCGGATAAAAATCGGGGACCGCATCAAGGTTAAAGGCGGTACCCGATTTGATGCCCGTATCAAGGAGACCGCACTTTTCTTGGATCAATATGCGCAACTGGACAAAGATTTGCGCCGCGACGATACGGACACTAAACGAATTGAACTGCATGCTCACACCAAAATGAGTGCCATGGACGGTCTCACCGAGATCAAGGAACTCCTGAAGAGGGCGGTACAATGGCGCCACCCGGCCATAGCTATAACTGACCACGCCTCCATCCAGGCCTTTCCAGTCGCTTATGCTGCCCAAAAAGAACTCAACCGGGGCAATGACCATAAGATCAAGATCATTTACGGCGTAGAAGGATATATGGTGGAAAGGGACAAGAAAGAACGTCCCTGGCATATAATCATACTGGCTTGCAATAGTGTGGGTCTCAAGAACCTTTATCGGTTGGTGAGTCTCAGTTATCTGGATCATTTCTACCGTCAGCCTCGCATACCCAGGCAGGAGTTGATCGAACACCGGGAAGGATTGTTGCTGGGGACCGCGTGCGAAGCGGGTGAACTCTTCCGCGCGCTGGTGGACGGGGCCGAGCCTTCCCAACTTGAGTCCATCGCCGCATTTTATGATTATCTGGAGATCCAACCCCGTGCCAACAATTCCTTTATGATCCGCAAGGGTCTGGTTAGTTCCGAGGAGGACTTGCTGGACCTCAACCGGCAGATTGTAAACTTAGGCCGGCGGCTCGGCAAAACGGTAGTGGCAACCGGGGATGTCCATTTTCTGGATCCTCATCACGAAAAATATCGCACCATCATCAAAGGCGGACAGGATTACGAAGATGCGGAGGAGCACCTGCCCTTGTATTTTCGAACCACTGAAGAGATGTTGGCCGAATTTGCCTACTTGGGTCCGGAAGAGGCGGAGAGAGTGGTAATAGAGGGACCCGCCCTCGTTTCCGCCCAGGTAGAGGACCTCAAACCGGTCCCGGATGGATTCTACCCGCCCCGGATCGAAGGGGCAGAGACGGAGATAGCTGATCTGACCTGGCAGCAGGCCCATGTCAGGTACGGGCCAATATTGCCGGAACTGGTCGAGGAGCGCATCAAGAGAGAACTTGATTCCATAATTGGGCACGGCTTTGCGGTACTTTACCTGGTGGCTCACAAATTGGTCAAGAAATCGAACCAGGATGGATATATGGTGGGTTCGCGGGGTTCGGTCGGCTCATCTTTGGTGGCCTTTTTGACTGGCATAACCGAAGTGAATGCCCTGCCTCCCCATTACATTTGCCCGGACTGCTATTATTGCGAGTTTGTGACTGCAAATGCCATGGGCTGCGGCGCCGACCTGGATGACAAGACCTGTCCCGGTTGCGGCCATGATTTGGCTAAGGATGGCTTCGACATCCCCTTCGAGACTTTCATGGGATTTGCAGGAGACAAGGTTCCTGATATCGATCTAAATTTTTCCGGGGACTACCAGAGCCAGGCCCATCAATATGTGGAAGAACTGTTTGGCCGCCAGAGTGTTTTTCGGGCTGGGACCATCTCTACAATCGCTGACAAAACGGCCTTTGGGTTTGTAAAAAAATATGCTGAGAAACAGGGTGCGGACATCAAGAATTCTGAGATGTCTCGCCTGGTTGCAGGCATCACCGGGGTGCGCCGGACCACTGGTCAACACCCGGGAGGCTTAATAGTGGTGCCGACCGATAAAGATGTTATGGATTTCACCCCACTGCAGCACCCAGCTGACAACAAAGACTCCGGTGTCATCACCACCCATTTCGAGTATCATGCCATTGGTGATCAACTGGTCAAGTTGGACATACTCGGTCATGACGATCCCACCGTAATCAAGGAATTGGAGGATCTGACCGGGATCAAAGCATCACAATTGAGTCTCTCCGATCGACAGACCATGAACATCTTCTCGGGAGTAGAGCCTTTAGGGGTCCGTTCCGAGGATATTGGGACCACGGTCGGCACTTTTGGAATACCTGAATTCGGGACCCCCTTCGTACGCCAGATGCTGGAAACCACTCGACCGACGACCTTTGCCGAATTAGTCCGGATAAGTGGGCTGTCTCATGGCACTGATGTGTGGCTTCATAATGCTCAGGAGCTGATCGAGAGTAATACTGCTACTTTAAACGAGGTCATCTGTACCCGGGATGACATCATGACGTATCTGATCCACCAGGACATGAACAAGACCCAGGCTTTCGAAATCATGGAAAAGGTCCGCAAAGGAAGGGGATTGGGAGATCATGAGATCGACCTCATGGCTAGGTGCAGGATCCCGCAGTGGTATATAGAAGCCTGCCAGAAGATTAAGTATATGTTTCCGAAAGCCCACGCTGTAGCCTATGTCACCATGGCATTTCGGATAGCCTGGTTTAAAATCAACTATCCGTTGGCCTTTTATTCAAGCTTTTTCGGCATCAGGGCTGAGGATTTTGAGGCTGAGACCATCTTAAACGGTTATGAGATTGTGCGGGAAAGAATACGGGAGATCAGCAAACTGGGCTTCAATGCATCTCACAAGGAGAAGCGGCTTCTGACGGTTTTGGAGCTGGCCCTGGAGATGTATGCCCGTGGTTTTCATTTCCAACCAGTGGATATATACAAATCAGATGCGCGCAAATTCATCATATCCGGCAGCGGCTTGATAATGCCTTTTGCCGCTCTTGCCAATATCGGGGCGGCAGCGGCCCAAGGTATAATCAGCAGCCGCCAGAATGGTGATTACCTGTCCATCGAGGATTTCCAGGTCCGTACCCGGCTCAATAAGAGTGGCATGGATATCTTGCGGCAGGAGAACTGTTTCGCCGATTTGCCGGAAAAGAACCAGATGAGCCTTTTTGCCTAGAAACTCTGAAATCTGCAATAAGGGTGCATAAACTTGAATAATAAAATAGCCTTGTGTTATACTTCTACTGTATTCTTGCTAATATTTTATTAGAAAGAGTGGGTAACCGGCCCACTCTTTCTATTGTAATTGCTCATAAACGCGGTTAAATGGGGGCTGGAGGTAATGTCTCACAAGAGGCTCATAACTCCTCAGGTGACTGCCGCTGTCAGCGGCCGATTGGAAAAACTGGGGATAGAGCTATACGATATCGAATATCGGAAGGAATCGAACAGCCTGGTTTTAAGGATCTTCATCGATACCGTGGCCGGGGTGGATACCGATACCTGTGTTGCAGCCACCCGGGCGATCAAGGACTACCTGGATGAGGAGATCCAGTTGAATTACGATTATCTGGAGGTATCTTCACCGGGCTTAGATCGGATACTCAAGCAAGAACGAGAATTTATCAGATATAGGGGATCAAGGGTACTGGTCAAGATGCGCCAGGCTGTGGATGGCCAAAAAAATTTTGTGGGTATCCTGGTCGAATCGAGTCCAGACGATCTCAAAATCGAGCTCGACGGCCGCATAGTCAGCCTGAACAGGGAAAATGTGTCCATGGTCCGCCTACATCCGGATTTTTAAGGAGGAAGAACAATGTCCCAAGAGCTGATTCTGGCTCTGCGAGAGCTGGAAAAGGAGAGGGGAATACCCCAGAAGGCTTTGATTGAAGCAATCAAGTCCGCCCTCAATACGGCATATAAGAAGAATTTCGGCACTTCCCAGAACGTAAGTGTGGAATTGAACCAGATTACGGGAGAAGTGCAGGTATTCGCGCAAAAGCGGATAACGGACGATGTCAAGGATACCTGCCTGGAGATATCCCTGGATGAAGCGGTCGATATAGATCCCAGTGTGGCTTTGGATGAGATGATCAATGTCGAGGTAACGCCCTCCGACTTTGGCCGGATAGCCGCTCAGACCGCTAAGCAGGTGGTGGTCCAGAAGCTGCGGGAAGCCGAACGCAGCATGATATTTGAAGAGTTTTCGGAACGAGAGGGTGAAGTTGTTACCGGGGTTGTTCAGAGGATCGAGGGCAAGACCATCGTAGTTAACCTGGGCCGGACCGAGGGAATCATGCTTCCTGCTGACCAGATATATTCCGAGCGCTATGAAACGGGGCAGAGAATAAAGGGTTATATATATGAAGTAAAAAACACGTCCAAAGGTCCCAGCGTTTACATCTCTCGAACCCATCCGTTTTTTCTGAAGAGACTTTTTGAATTGGAGGTTCCAGAAATATACGAGGGGCTGGTGGAAATCAAGACCATCGCCCGGGAAGCTGGGGCGCGCTCCAAAATATCGGTCCATTCCATTGATGAAAAGATAGATTCAGTAGGTGCCTGTGTTGGTCCGCGAGGAATTAGGGTGCAGAATATTGTGAATGAATTAAACGGCGAAAAGATTGATATAATCAAGTATCATAAAGACCCGGAGAAATTCATTGCCAACGCTTTAAGTCCCTCCAAGGTACTATCGGTAGATATCGATGCGGAAGCCAAAAAGGCACGGGTTGTGGTACCCGACTATCAGCTTTCCCTGGCTATCGGCAAGGAGGGTCAAAATGCTCGCCTGGCTGCCAAACTGACCGGGTGGAAGATCGACATAAAGAGTGAGAGTCAAGCTGAAGAGGAGTATGACTACGATGCCTAAGGTCCGCAAGGTCCCGCAGCGAATGTGTGTGGGATGCCGGGTGATGAAGAACAAAAAGGAACTGATGAGGATAGTCAGGACACCTGAAGGTTCTATCGAGGTGGATGAAACCGGTAAGAAATCAGGCCGAGGGGCCTACATTTGCCGGGACGCCAATTGCTTGGCGATCGCCATCAAGGGCAAGCGGCTGCAAAAAGCTCTAGACCATGAGATCGGCTTAGAAGTTTTGGAGAAAATCAAGGAAAAGCTGCAGAGTAGTTCATGAAAGGTCAGGCGACTGGTTGAAAAACGTTTACGACCTCATCGGAATCGCACAGCGTGCCGGCAAGGTCTCGTCAGGGACTACTGCGGTGCAGCATAGCCTGTCCAGGAGGCGCGCCAAGCTTCTGTTGATTAGTGCAGATGCAGCGCCCAATTCCAGGGATTCCATCATGAGTTTGAGCCGGAAACACAAGGTGCCTTGCATCACAATGGGTGACAGGTATGATTTGGGGCACAGCTTGGGAAAGTCGTTCAGGGTGGCATTGACAATCAATGATTCAGGTTTGGCAGATGCTATTTTGAAGGCTGCCAAGTCTGCGGATATAGAGGCAAATACAACGGGGGTGGTTGAATGGCCAAAATAAGAGTGCATGAATTAGCCAAAGAACTGGGTATACCCAGTAAACAGATGGTGGAGACCCTAGGTAATCTGGGTCTGGAAGTAAAGAATCACATGAGTACCATGGAAGAATCACAGGTAGCATGGGTAAGAAAACGCTTAGGATATGAACCGGAGACGGTTCCAGAAAAGACGCCGGTCAAACCTACCGCAAAACCAACCCAAGCGCCGCAGCGACCACCGACCCGTGAACGTGGAGAAGCGCGCCCGGAAACTGCAGCACCAGCCCAACCGGTCCCGCCGGGTGTTAAACAAGCGCCAG
>JAQVXF010000046.1 GCA_028709355.1 Syntrophomonas sp. | reverse complement strand
GATATCGGTTCCATCGACTACCACATCGAAGGTTTGCTCCAATCCGATCCGGGTCAGGATAGTGCGGGCATTCTTGCTGGATGAACAGATGGCGGTCTTGATGCCTCTTTGCTGGAGATAGGTTAGGACCGGGGGAAAATCCGGGAACATATCGTCCGGTGAAACCTTTTGCAGGTAATGTTGGTACAAGGAGTTCTTTTTTTCGGCCCAGAATCTCTTGTCAGCGGCGGTCAGGCGGTTTGGGTAGCCCTCCAGGATGATGTCCAGGCTCTCCATCCGGCCTACCCCCCGTAAGCGGTTGTTGAGGGCCTCATCCAACTCGATGCCCAATTCGGCAGCGATAGTCCGCCAGGCTTGATAATGATACCGGTCGGTGCTGCATACCACTCCATCCAGATCGAAAATAACCGCCTCATATTTCATCTGCCTGCCCCCTTTCACTCGTCGGCCGGCTATCAGCGCTGGCCCCGGTGCACCACCAGTTGGTCTTGCAGCCAATACTCGGTGTCGTGGATATAAATCTTCTTGGCCTCGCCGCTTTCCCGGGTAAAGGTGGTCCGATCTTTCTCCACCACCACCGCGATGCGGGTGTTCTCAACGCAGATTTTAAACCTGTAACCCAGCCACCGGGCCGGCAGCCGCGGGCGCAGATAGAGCCCGCTCTCCTTGAGGCGCAGGCCACCGAAGCCATAGACCACCGCCATGTAGATTCCGCCCAAATTGGCGGCGTTGATCCCGTGCACGGTGGTCCGGACCCGGTCTTGCAGGTCCAGTTGAGCGGAATACTGGAAATAGCCAAGAGCTTTATCGCAGAGTCCCAGCCGGGCGGCCATGATGCTGAAGATACTGCTGGAGAGGGAGGAATCATGACTGGTAATCTGTTCGTAGTACAGGTAAGAATTGTGCATAGTCTGCTCGTCCTGCGCATCTTCGAGGATGAAATGGGCCAGGATGGTGTCCGGTTGCTTGCAGATCTGGTGGCGGTACAGGTGCAAGGGGTGGTAATGCAGCATCAAGGGGAAATGGTCGCGGGGTATACTGGCCACGTCCCAGCGAGGTTTGGTGAGAAAGGCGTCGTCCTGGGGGTTGATGCCCAGTTCGGTATCGTAGGGCAAGAACATGGCCGCGGCAGCTGCCCGGAAGCCAGCCACCTCCTCCTCGGTCAACCCGATATGCGCGATGGCTGGGCATTCTTCATCCTGTAACCGGTCATACAGCTTGGCCGCCCACTCCAGGTGGTAACTGGCCAGCACATTGGTGTAATAATTATTGTTGACCATGCAGGTGTATTCATCCGGGCCAGTGACGGTGTGGATGCGGAACTGGCCCTGGTGAAAATTGCCGGCATCCATCCATACCCGGGCAGTTTCCCAGATAATCTCCGCTCCAAGATCACGCATCAGGTCAATATCTCCGGTAGCCAGGAAATAGGCGATGATAGAGTAGGCTATATCGCCGTTGATGTGGTACTGGGCGGAGCCGGCCGGGTAATAGCCGGAGCATTCCCTGCCCATGATGGTCCGCCAGGGATACAAGGCCCCCTTGAGGTGACCCAGCAGGCGGGCGTTTTCCACGGCTAGGGGCAAGGTCCGATACCGGTATTCGATCAGGGTCCGGGTGTACTGAGGATTGGTGATGGTGAAAAAGGGCTGGATATACATCTCGGTATCCCAGAAGTAATGGCCTTCATAGCGCTCTCCACTCAATCCCTTAGCCGGTACGTTGCCATAACGGTCCTTGCTCACCGCCTGCAGCAGCTGAAACATACTGTAGCGGACTGCCAGGTTGGACTCATCGTCGCCTTCGATCTCAACCAGGCATTTGTCCCAATAATTAGCCATGAAATCCTCCTGGCTCCGGTACCATTCCTCCAGGGGCACAGCCAGGGCTTTCTCCATCTCCAGGGCGGCCTGCTGGCGGCAATCGTGGCAGCGCACCGAATCACAAAAGACCGCGTATTTTATCAAGCGGACCGTTTCACCGGCCGGGGCTGGGGCCGACAGCTGGCAGGTGATATTGTTCTTCTCCATGTAAACGTGGCGCTGCTCCTCCCCCGTTAAAACATTCTGCACGCTGGTGCAGACCTGCAGCCCGGATTCAGTGGTGACCGAGGTTATATAGGAAGCATCACCCATGAGTTCGCATTCGGTGGGAGTAAGGTACAAGACCTGCTCACAGCGGCTGGGTTCCAGGGGGTCGTAATGGTTGAGCACCATCCCATTGTGCCCGGACTGAAAGGTGACCGTGCCCGCCTGGTTGAGCAGTTTGACCTGATAGTCGATAGTGAACAGCGACAGTTGGGCGAAAGAAGCCATACGGATGATGGTGATCTCCACCTCGCGGCCCTGGGGTGAGAGCCAATGGACCTGGCGGCCGGTGATCCCCCGGACTGTGTCCACCCAGCGGCTGCTGGCCAGCACCGTACCGGTGAACATGCTGAACTCTTCATCATCAATAAACAGCTTGATGGTCTGGGTATCAATCACATTCAACATGACCTGTTTCTCATCGATCAAACCATAGAGCCGCTCCGGCGGCTCCAAATCGGTGAAATCGTAAAACCCGTTTATGTATTGGCCCCGCAGGGACTGGCAGCCTTCCGGGTAACCTTCTTCAAAAGCGGAACGGACCCCAAAGTAGCCGTTGGCATTGTGAAAGAGAGTCTCCTGCAAGAGCAGGCTGTAATTGTCCAGGGACGGATTCTGCAGTCGGTATATCCCGTTCTGGTCCGTCATCGCTACCATCTCCCCATTTCTAATGGCTTTGCTGAGATTTATGCTGGGCGCTCAGTTGGGCAAACCTTTTCAATATGGCCCGGATGGTCTGCCAGGAATGCACGCAGTAGCGGGCATTGGTCTCCCCCGCTCCTACCTTCACCGAGAACGCCTGCGGGGGCAGGGCCATGAACAGGTTCTCATCAGTGAAATCGTCACCTACCCCCAAAATAAAGTCATAATCCTGGTTGTGAATGAAGCTGGAGGCTACAAAACCCTTGTTGACGCGGCTGTCCTTCACTTCCAGGACCTTATTGCCTTCCTGCAGTCCCAGGGTCGTGGTTTGGGTCATATAGATCAGGGCTTCCCTGATCTCGCCCAGCTTGACCTCGGCCATGTCCGGCTCACATTGTCGATAGTGAAACGCCAGCGAGTATTCCTTCTCTTCGATCAGCGAACCCGGCATGCGGTTGCTAAACATCTCCAACACGTTGCGCACCGATGGTTTCCAGTCATTGTCGAGGGAAATAGTCATACTCCACTCCTGGTCCGGATGACGCCACCACAGCCCGTGGGCGGCCATGAAGTGCAGGTGGAGATCGCCCAGCCACTCGTCCAGCACCTTCTTGTCCCGGCCGGAGATGATCACCACCGTGTTGAGCGGGTCGCTGGCCAGCCTGGCCAACAGCCGTTTCAGTTCCTTGTCTGGCTTGGCCTGCTCCGGCTTGGGCTTGAAGCCCACCAGGGTGCCGTCATAATCCAGCAGCAGCAGGCGGTGACTGGCGGTACGATAGGCATTCTCCAGGAGGGGCAGGTTATTGCTGATATCAGGCGAGATGGTCAGGGCCGTGTTCCGGACCGCATTTTCCAGAGCCTGCAGCAGGTCTTCCGCCCAATAATGGACCGTATAGATTTTGAGCCGCTCATGGAGGAGCCGGTTGACTGCCATCTTGTCTTCGCTGGACATATCCAGGGCATACTTGATCCCATCGGCGATGGCATCGGTGTCATGGGGATTCACCACCACCGCTTCACTCAGTTCGCTGGCGGCTCCAGCGGTCTCGCTGATGACCAGCATCCCGCCCAGGTCGGTCCGGGTGGCTATATATTCCTTGGCCACCAGGTTCATCCCATCCCGCAAAGGAGTCACTAACAACACGTCCGAATATTTGTACAAGGCGATCAGTTTATCCTGGGAGAAGGTCTGGTAGAACATCCAGACCGGCATCCAGTTGATAGTGGCGTACTTGCCGTTGACCTGGCTGACCAGCTCGAAAACCTCTTTTTTGAGGTTGTCATATTCCGGCACCGCCGCCCGAGAGGGGGCCACTACCAGGGTCAGGCGGACCTTTTCACGGTATTCGGGATAGCGTTCCAGGAAGAGATCGAAGGCGCGGATGCGCTGGGGGATACCCTTAGTGTAATCGAGCCGGTCGATGGAGAGGATGTTCTTGATCTCCAGATTGCGGGTAAACAGCTGGGCCACCTCCGCCATGAAATCGCGATGGCCGGCCCCGCGGGCAAAATGTTCGTAATCTATACCCATCGGAAATGCATCCACCTGGACGATGCGGTTTCCGTAACTTATCCGGTACAGTTTATGGTCCAGCCCCAACAGTCGGCGTACGCTGCTGAGGAAATGGCGTACGTACTCGTAGGTATGGAAGCCGATCAGATCGGCCCCCAGCAAGCCTCGCAGGATGGGCTCGCGCCAGACCATCAGCCGGAAAACCTCGAAGGAAGGAAACGGGATGTGCAGGAAAAAGGCCACCCGGGCCTCGGGATGGCGGGCTTTGATCATCTGCGGCAGCAGCATCAGTTGGTAATCGTGGATCCAGACCGTATCACCCGGTTGGATAAGCCGGTCGACAGCGGCGAAAAACTTGCGGTTGACAGCTTGATAGACCCGCCAGGTCTCGGCATCGTATTCGGTTTTAGCGGTGAAATAATGGAACAGGGGCCAGATGGTGCGGTTACAGAATCCATTGTAATACTGTTCGACCTCATCTTGGGAAAGGGTAACGGCGAGACAACGGTACCTCTGTTTCAGTTCCCGCTGGATGGCGGCTTTCTCCCGCTTGACTATGTCCTCTTGGGCCATCCCCGACCACCCCACCCATATGCTGTCGGAGCGGGTGTGGTAACTCTTCAGTCCGGTGGCCAGTCCGCCGATACTCCAGGTATATTCAAAACCGTTTTCCCCGCGGTTGACGGTTATCGGCAGGCGATTGGAGATGATGATCATTTTACCCATTGGTGCTTCTCCCTAAATGACTCAGGTTCGATCCGAACCATAATTCATCACGCCGGGCTCTGCCCCTACCAGGCATCCGCTGACCCGCTTATTGCCGGGCGGCGGACTGCTCGTCCCCAATGATCCTGATAATCACAAGACCCATAACAAAGACGTCGACCTCCACGATCGAGGCCAGAGTATACTACTCTTCATCGCTTATTATACATGTAAACCATCTTCCCGGTAAAAGGTTGCCGGTCGGCGGCCGCCTAACTGTCTTTGCCCTGCTCCGGGCTACTTGAACTGGTTAAGGCACAACAGGACTGGGTCCCAGACCGGGCTGAAGGGAGGCGAATAAGCCATGTCGAAATCATACATGTCCTTTAATGTGGCTCCCATGGTTATAGCCGCGGCAATGGCGTCGATCCGTTTGCCGGAACCGGAGCGCCCCACAATCTGGGCCCCCAGGATGCGCCCACTGTTGGCAGCGGCGCTCATCTTCACCCACACATCCCCAGCCAGCCCGGGCAAGGCGGCGGTACGGCATTGCACCTGGTGGCTGACAGCTGGGATCCCTTTGCGGTTACACTCCTGTTCCGTCAAGCCGGTACGGGATATCTCCAGGTCATGTACCCGTGCGATACCGGTCCCCAGCACCCCTTTGAAAACCGCTTCCCCGCCGGCCGCATTCTCGCCGGCCACCCGGCCCTGCTTGTTGGCGGTAGTGCCCATGGGTACATATACTTCTTCCCCGGTGACCAAACTGGTGGTGGCAGCGCAGTCCCCCGCCGCATATACCCCTGGCACATTGGTCTCCATACGGAGGTTGACCTGGATGGCATTGCTGACTCCCAGACGGATGCCGGCAGCCGCCGCCAAATCAGTATTGGGACGCACCCCGATGGCTACCAGAACGAAATCGGCCGGTATGGTGCCGCGGGCAGTCAGGGCCGCCTCTACCCTTGCGCCCCCCACAAATCCGACTATTTCCTGGTCCAGCAGTACCTTTATCCCGTGCCCTTCCAGATGTTGCTGGATTATGGCCGCCATGTCGGCATCCATGTTAGGGGCTATCTGGGACCCACGTTCCACCAGGGTCACCGGGATGCCCAGGTCGGTCAAGTTCTCGGCCATCTCCAATCCAATGTAGCCGGCGCCGATAATAAGCGCCTGCTGGGGCTGCTGCTGTTGCAGATAGGCCCTGATGGCCACTCCATCGTTGACGGTACGCAGGGTGAAGATACCGGGCCAGTCCAGCCCCGGCCAGTCCAGCACCACTGGCCGCCCCCCGGTTGCAATCACCAGTTGATCATAGCTTTCTTGAAAACGTCGTTGCCCCACCAGATCCTGGAAAACCACCTCGCGTTGCTGCAGGTCGATGGCGGTAGCCCGGCACAAGGTTTGCACCATGATACCCTGCTGAGCAAAACTCTCAATGGAACGGTGCAGCAGTTTCTCCTTGGAGCCAATCACCCCGCCGATAAAATAGGGAAGGCCGCAAGCGCCATAGGAGATATGCTCACCCTCAGCAAACACCTTGATCTCCAACTGCGGATCCACCCGCCGGGCCTTGGCCGCGGCGCTGGTCCCGGCTGCCACCGCTCCTATCACCAATAGCTTAGCCATGCCTGATCGCCTCCCTCGTTTATCGCTGGGATGTCTCCCCATCGTTCTCCCCACTTAGCTATCATCATTATATAAGATGTTGACCCGAGCGAATATCGGCAGCTTTTTACAAGAAGCGATGTTTTATCAGCTAGCTCACCCCAACGAATTCTGGGTGCATGGACCTCGCGCCTCCCCCTGCTGCCCAATTTTCACTTGCCTGGTGTAAATAAAACCTCTATACTCACATTATCGAACACAAGTTCTATTACATCTGCTTGCGATTCTGTTATTATTATCTGTGTATTTTGCTGGGAAAGGCAGATGGAAGATGTTATTCAAGGCAATAGTAGAGATCCGCGATAACCAGGCCCGTGTCACCAGAGAAGAGAATACCCGTTTCCGCAAAGGAGAAATGGTCAGCGATATGGAGATTATCCCCAAGGGTACTGTCCTGGACGTCTACGGTTACGGGTTGGACAGCCAGCACTCCATGTATTTCGTGGCCTACAATGAACAGATATCCAAGACCTTTATCACCATCGCGGCCCGCTATTGTCGGCCGCTGTAATTCTCAATCATAGGCTGGACCCAGCGCCGGCGGCAGGCCGAATAGATCTCCGGGACGGGCGGTGAAACACGTGAGCGACCTATTGGAGGGACTCAACCAACAGCAGCGAGAGGCAGTGACCGCTACCGAGGGCTTCATCCGGGTCATCGCCGGGGCCGGTTCGGGCAAAACCCGGGCTCTCTCGCACCGCTTCGCCTACTTGGTCAACGAGATCGGCATCATGCCCGCCAACATCCTGTGCGTGACTTTTACCAATAAATCAGCCCAGGAGATGAAACAGCGCATCCGGTTCCTGACTGGCGACAACGATACCGGTTACATCAGCACCTTCCACAGCTTCTGCGTGTCGGTCCTGCAGGAGGACATCAACGCGGTGCAGTATCCCAAGAGCTTCCTGGTGCTGGACAACTCCGATATCGACACCATGCTGAAGATCATCTACGAGGAACGGGGCCTGACCCTGCGGCACATGACCTTCGCCAAGGCCCGGGACATGATCGAGATCCGCAAGATCTTCAAGGAACCCGAGTACTACCAGGCCATGATCGAGTTGCCCCTGGACCGGCTCAAGCAGAAATACGTCGATGCCGTGGAGGCCGCCGACATCATCTTCTACGGCTATCTCTACCAGGAGAAAAAATGTTTCGGCCTGGACTACAACGACCTTATCAAATTCGTGCTGTACATCTTCGAAACGGACGATATTATCCGGCTGAAATGGCAGCAACGGCTGGAATACATCATGATCGACGAGTACCAGGATATCGATGAGCTGCAGTACCGGCTGATGAAGGTTCTGTGCGCTTACCACCGCAACCTCTTCATCGTGGGCGATCCGGACCAGACCATCTACACCTGGCGGGGGGCCAGTGTGCGCTATCTGCTGGAATTCGATCAGCAATTCCCCGGCGTCCGCACCATCATGATGCTGCACAATTACCGTTCTACTCCCCAGATCCTGGCGGCGGCCAATTCCTTGATAAGTAAAAACCGCAACCGGATCAAAAAAGACCTGCTGCCTATGCTGCCGGAGGGGATACCGGTGGTCTACCACCACGCCCGCACCAATAAGGCG
>JAQVXF010000045.1 GCA_028709355.1 Syntrophomonas sp. | reverse complement strand
TACCGCAGCAGAGGTAGCCGCATTCCCATTGGCGGGGTTGCCGGTAGGCAGTACATTCTTTGAATCCGACACCGGGATCCTGAAAGTTTTGAACGCCGCCGGGGCATTAGTCCAGGCACCAGGCGAGACTGTTGCACTATCGGGCAGTAATGCTTTAAAAGGCGCAACTGCTACGGTGACCACCGCAGGGACAGAGGTGCAATTACCTAATTATGCTTGCCGGGAGGTGACCATAATTGCCAAGCGAGCCAATACAGGATATATCTATATTGGTGGGTCTGATGTTTCGTCTACCGTCTACGGTGCAGAATTAGCGGCAAAAGAGAGTATCACACTAGCAGTAAATAACACCAACCTCGTCTATATCGACAGTTCGGTAAATGGGGAGGGGATTAGTTATGTCGCGATTTAATGCAGTAAATAGATTCCCTATTGCAACGGCATGGGTTACTACAGACAATATAACCGGAACTGGGACATCGGTAGTTGAAACAACCGCCATAAACATTCCGATGTCGACTTTGCCAGCATACACAGACTTGATTATTGAAGTTCAGTTTACACAGGTTCGCACAGGTGGAACCGGAAGCTGTGTAGCTTGGGCGAAATTCCCGCAGGAGGCCGGGGCGGGGTTGACCTTAGATGGTGCAGGGCCAACAGTTCTATACGGAACGGCCCAATTTACCGACACGACCGCCCGGACGAGAGTGGTGCGGGCAAGATTCCCACTTATGATGGACGGTTTTTCTGGTGCGCCGCAAAAGACAGTATATGTACGGGCGAAGGGATCGGCGGCTGATACTGAGTGGGCGGTATCGGATATAAAAGCAAGGCTAATCTACACCCCGCTATAATGTCGAGATTTAGTGCGTCCAATCAAGTCCAAATGGCTCAGAATACCCACAATATATCTGAGTTGTATAGGTTGGTTGATTTGGATGTGAACGAAGCAACTAGTGTAAACGCTAACCCTTGTCTTAATATTGCGACCTATACCCCCGGTACGGCCCAAGTGGAAACAGCAACCGCCGAAGGAACTGTAACCGCAAATCCCGGCGGGACAGCAATAATAACAGTAACAGCGGCGAATATGACAGGTTCACCTAAAGATGTAAATGTCGCCCTACTCTTGAACGATGATGCAAGCGCAATAGCAGATAAGATACGCACGGCATTGGCGGCAGATGCTACGGTAAACGCTTTCTTCGATATAAGCGGGGCAACCGATAAAGTAATTATCACCGCAAAAACCCCGGCAAAATATGATAAAACTATGAATTGCAGGATTTCAGCGGGAACGGCAACGGGGGTAACTGAAAAAGTAACGAGTGCAAACACTACCAAAGGGACAAAAGACGAGATAGTTCATCCGTCTATTTTGTTCTTTCCTAACGGTTGGAACGGTTATAAATATTGGCTGGGGTACACTTGCTACGATAACGGCAGCGATGTGTGGGAGAATCCATGTATAGCAGTCAGCAATGACAATACAACATGGATAACACCACCGGGATTAACTAACCCTGTCGAGGCACAACCAGCAGAGGGTTATAACGCTGACATCCACCTGTTTATGTCACCCGATGAAAAAACAATGTATATGTGCTTCAAGTGGGATTATAACACAACCCGCTCTTTGTATTTGCGATCCTCAACCGATGGGATAACTTGGACACCTAAAGTATTGTTGTTTGGCAATGACGAAAATATAATAAACTGTTTATCCCCTGGCGTTATATGGGATGGCAGTCAGTACAAGATGTGGACGGTCACACAAGGGGCAACCCCCGACCTTAATACTATCTGCATCAGGACTGCCAGTAACCCGTACGGCCCCTGGACAGAACCAGTAGAATGCACCACCGTCTTGCCATCCGGTGTAGGTCCGTGGCATTTGGATGTTAGAAAATTGGGCAATCAATACCATATGTTATTGACTGCTAAAGAGGATTCTAAAAATATACCCTACTTCGGCAAATCAAATGACGGTCTAAGTTGGACGTTCTGCGATACAGGACTACATTTAGATGCCGCTAGTGAAGCAACTAGTCTATACAAGCATACCATGTTCCCTATGATGACCCATGAGGGTATCAAGTATGGGGTATGGATGGGTGCGGCGGTTCCTTATTATTTGTTCTTTACTACTCTGAGTTTTGATAAATCCAAGATAGCTTACGATGGCAATAAAAATGTTATGGAAGCTATATATGGGTTAGGGGATTGGACATTCTGCGATACATTTAATCGCTCCGATACGGTGGAGGGTTTAGGGACACCGGATAAAACACCCGATACAGGAGTAGATTGGGCAAGTGTTAGCGGCAATGTAATGGGAATTGCATCAGGCAAGGCTTATCTGCCGGTAGCGGCAAATTCCAAGTCGGTGGTTGATTTAAAAACGGCAGACCATTATGTAGAGGTAACTGTTCCCGTCCTTGGAACATCGGGATATATCCTTATACGTTATACCGATGAGTCAAATTATTGGGCTTGGGGATATAATACCGCGGGTGACATTGTATGTTCCAAGAAGTCATCTGGGGGCAATTCGTATATTATGACTAACTCTAGGATCGTAGCGGGGGATCGGTTTGGCATAAAGGCGAAAGGAAACATATTTTATATCTATCAAAATGGGCAACTGGTGTATACCCTAACCGATGCGGCAAACAATGCCGCAACGAAGGTCGGAATAAACCTAGACAATGTAACAACCCGCTTCGATAATTTTATAGCGAAACCCGTTTAACTATCGGTTTAGCGAATATTGAACAAGGCCACCCTTTCGGGGGTGGTCTTTTATTGGGGTGAAAGTAGGTGATTACATGGGCCTTAAATTGATAACCGCTCCGATTGTAGAGCCCGTCACACTGAGTCAACTTAAAAGCCACCTCAGGCTAGACGCTGGTTCGCTGGCAGAGAATATCACTAGTATCCAGGGTATCACCACAGCCAGCCATGATGTGGCCGCCGCCTACAGTCTGGAAGGCACGGCGGTGGAGGTGTTAGGTTATCAGGTGGTGGTCATACTGGACTCCGGTACAAATCAGGCCGGTGGCACAGTGGACGTCAAGTTGCAACACCGGGATACGACTGCTGATACTTGGGTGGACGTAACGGACGGAGCATTTACCCAGGTAACGACAGCAAATCATAACGCGACCTATGAACTGGATTACACGGCAGGCAAGCGGTATTTAAGGGCAGTTGCTACTGTGGGCGTTGCGGCTTGCATATTTGGGGTGACTATCCAGACAGTATCGACGTATACAACCGAGGATACCCTGTTGAATGGGCTAATCCAGGCGGCTAGGGAGTATGCTCAGGGTTACCAGAATAAAGCCTACTACACCCAAACTTGGGAAGCTGTTTTAGACAAATGGCCCACTGAGGACTATATCGAGATTCCGCTGCCACCCCTGGCCGGTGTCACCTCCATCAAGTATAAAGATGCAGATGGCACGGAGAGTACTTGGGACAGCGGAAAGTATATCGTTGACACTGACCGCTTTATCGGGCGAGTGGTTTTAGCGTCGGGTGAGACTTGGCCGGAAAACAATCTTTATCCCGCGGGGGCTATTAGGATCAGGTTCGTTTGCGGCTACAGTACAACGACTGATATTCCTCAAATAGTCAAGCAGGCAATCTTACTGTTAGCTGCGTTTTGGTACGAAAACAGAGAAACCGCCGCCGACAAGGGTATGAGCGAGATTCCGTTTACAATCAAGGCCCTTCTGGGACTGGATAGGGTGATCCCGATATGAGGGCCGGCGAACTAAGGCATATAATCAAGGTCCAGTATCCAGTTGAAACACAAGACACCGCCGGGCAGCCGATACCGACATGGGTGACGTTGTTCCAAGCATGGGCGGCGGTGGAGCCGTTGTCGGCCCGGGAGTATATACTAGCCCAGCAGACCAACTCGGATATCAATATCAAAATCAGGATCCGGGCCCGGCCAACAAGCGAGACGCGGGTATCAGCAAAGATGCGGGTGCTGTTTGGCACTAGAACCTTCGAGATAGTCGCGCCGCCCATCGAGATCGAGGAACGTAACCGGGAAGTGCAGCTGATCTGCCGGGAGGTGTTCTAGGTGGCGCGGACGTCCAGATCCAGCATCAAGGTATTCGGCGCTGATGAGGTCAGGCGGGCTATGGACAGATTTGGGGACGAGATGAAGCAGGCGGTAGATGAAGCTATCAAAGAGACGGCCGAATCCATCAAAGACAATGCCCAGTCGCGGGCGCCAGTAAAAACCGGGGCATTAAAGCGGGGCATCATCGTCCAGAAGTTTCAGGCCCGCAAAGACACGCTGGCCGTTTACGACATCGGCATGGACCCCAGCATGAATGAGACATTCCGTAAGCCAATACAGAATCCAAGTGGCAAAAGTAAGACTGTTTACTACCCGACCGCCGTGGAGTACGGCACCCCGCGTACACCGGCCAAGCCGTTTTTAAGGCCGGCGTTAAAGGGGCACCGGGCCAAGGCGAAACGGGCGGTAATCGATAAGGTAAGGGTGGTGATCAACCGTGACTATTGAGGTAGCACTTAAAACTTATCTACAGTCGGTGCCCGGAGTCTCAGCATTAATCTCCACCCGTATCTACCCGGAGACATTGCCCCAGGAACCGACTCTGCCGGCGCTTAAATATGACATCATCGCGATCGAGCGCCAGCACTTGATAGACTTCGCCACCATGTACATCCAGTACACCAGCGTGGCCACAACCCACCTGGGGGCCAGGGCGTTGTCTGACGCGGTGCGGAAAGCGCTGCAGCGGGAGAAACGAGTTATATCGGGTATAGAGGTCACGCAGATATCGGTGGATGATGAGCAGGGCGTAATCTTTGACCAGGGATTCAACGAGTATTACATCCAGACGACATACAAAGTTAATTATAGGGAGGAATAGTAAATGGCACAAACTAGCGTACAGACAGCCAGCACCATCAGATTCGGATCGGGGAAATTGGAAGTCGGAGACAGTGTGGCAGCCCTGGTTAATCTGGGGGCGATGCGGTCCGTTAAGTTTACTGAGGAGTTTGACAAAATCAGCATTATGTCAGATAACGCCGGGGAGATATATGCCGGTATCCGCAACCACAAAGCCATCGTCGAAGGTGAGCTCATGGAGATTAATCTGACCAACCTGAATAACCTCCGGGGCGGGATTGACTCTTATACTCCCACAGCAGGCATTGAAGTGTCGGGGCACAGTGAGGTTATAGCCAGTGGTGACTGGGCTTATGATAACCCGATTATTTTGCCGCATCAGAATGCAACCCTGGCCAAGATCACTCCCACCAGCGTTACTGGCGGAACCAATGGGCTATTAGTGCTTGATACTGATTATTTTATTGTGCAGGATCCCGGCACCGATAACTGGGGGATTGTGATCAAAGATAGTCAAACGGTAAACACATTGTCCCAGACTATCACTATTGTGTATACCTACACCCCGGCGGCATCCAAGACGCTGACATCCGGCGGCAAATTGACCATCAGTCCCAAGGTAGTACGGATAACCAATACCGATGCTAATACCAAAGTGTTCCGGATCACGGTTTATAAAGCATCCAATGCCCAAGGCATAACCCTGGAGCTGGTCTCCGACGACAGCGAGGATCCTAACGTAGTGCCCATCAAGCTCGAAGGGGTGCTGGATGTAACCAGGACCGCGGGTGATCAGCTGTTTGAAATATACGATGAGCAGGGGGTTTAACCCATGGCTCAAACCATCAAGGATTTTAACCGGCTGGTACCGGAACAGCGCATAGCCCAGTTGGGCGGTAAGGAGATAGACGTCACCCGGATACCGTCCCGGGTGACCCTCCAGCTGGCCCAGTACGCCGACGATGTGGCTGAGGGCAGACTTACCCCTAGGGAACAGTTTATCAACGCCCTGGAGCCGGTGGCGTCGGTGTGCAAGCTGACCGATCCCGAGGTGACAGTTGACTGGCTGCTGGACAATACCGATTTTATACAGCTGTCCGAGTTTACCAAGTTTGTTTTAGAGCCTATCATGCAGCAGGCCGGAGGGCAGGAACCGGGAAAAAAGCAGGAATAGAGATTTGCCGGGTGTATTCCAGGGTGGCCATGTTATACAGCTACACACTGGACTATCTATTGGACCACATGACGATGGAGCACATCATCATGCTGTACGAGTATGCCATGGAGTGGAACGGGGCCGATATCGAGAAGTACGACCCCAAACCAGACAAAGCGGAGTTCTACAAACATTACGGGGATAAGATAAAGCGCCCGGAGGGGGTGACATAGATGGGATTAATCGGCAGCATGGCGGTCGCCATTATCGGCGATATAAGCGGGCTGGATACCAGTCTCAAACAGGCCAAGCGCGACCTCAATAATTTTAACAAAGACGTAGACAAGATAGCCTCCGGCATCAGCAATATGGGCAGTAAGTTGACCATGGGGATAACTGCGCCGATAGTCGGGGCTGGTGCCGCGGCGTTTAAGATGGCCGCTGACCTGCAGGACGCCATGGGCGCGACCGATCAGATATTCAAGGCATCTGCCGACAGCATGAAAGCCTGGGCCGATGATCTCCCGACCTACTACGGGGTGGCCGAGGGGGAAGCGCTGGAGTACGCCAATATGATGGGCTCGATGCTCCAGAACATTGGCGGCATGACCGAGGAACAGGCGGGCAAGCAGGCCCAGACACTGGTAGCTTTGGCAGGAGATTTAACCGCTATGTACGGCGGCACCACCGCTGATGCCGTCCGGGCCCTAACCGGATCGCTCAAGGGTAATAACACCATGCTGGATAACTACGGCATGGCCGTTAATGACGCCATGATCAAGACTAAGGCTATGGAAATGGGCCTGTTATCTGAGGGCGAGTCCATGGACCTGGCTACCAAACAGGCGGCCACCCTAGCCCTCATTATGGAGCAGACAGGGGCCGCCCAGGGGCAGGCATCCAGAGAGGCGGCGGGCGCCTCCGGTTCTATGCGGGCGCTGGTGACTGAACTTAAAAACATCGCCACGTCTATCGGGGACGTGCTGTTGCCGGTAATCACTCCGTTTCTAGCCAGGATCAACGAGATGCTGCAGGGTTTCAAGGCAATGTCCCCGGCCACGCAGGAATTGGCTGTCAAGATAGCCCTGATCGCGGCCGCTGTCGGCCCAGCGTTGATGGTATTGGGACCACTTATCTCACTGGTGGGCGGGGCCATCAGTACCTTCGGGGCCATGGGGATCGCTATAAAAGCCGGGGCCGCCGGGATGGCTGTATTCAGTGCCGGATTCCCGACTCTGGGCGCGGCTATCGGGTTACTGACGGGGCCGGTAGGCTGGGTAATCGGAGCAATCGCACTGCTGGCAGCGGGAGCGGTGTTGGTGTATAAAAACTGGGACTCAATCAAAACCGTATTCGCCAGCGTTGGGGATACCATAGTATCGGGATTCAACTCTTTTGTAGGATTCTTCACTACTACAATTCCTAATACCCTCAGTGGGTTGCTGGGCATAATTACCGGAGTATTCGACGGTGTTGTGGAGTTTATCAACGGCATCTGGGACCGTATCACCCTGGGGCAGACCCTGTTTGACTTTTTGGCTGATCTGCCCAATCGCATCGGCTATGATATCGGGGTTGTCTTGGGCGTGATAGCGCGATTTGTCATGGATGCGATCGCATGGTTTGCGTCCCTGCCGCAGAAAATAGGTGAACAGGTAACGACTGCTCTGGCCAAGGTATCCGAATGGGGCGCCAATCTTATTAAGTGGGCCACTACCGAAGTGCCTAAGTTTATACAATCTGTTATCGACTTCTACATCACCCTACCGGGGCGGATATGGGAGTGGCTGCAGGCCGCCTACGTCAAGGTAGGAGAATGGGGCGTCAACCTGATTGCCTGGGCCAAACGTGAGATACCTAAGGTTATCAAGACGATTGTGGACTTCTTCGTGACCCTACCGGCGACTTTAATGGATATCGGCGTCAACATGATAAAGGGACTGTGGGACGGCATTATATCTATGGGCCAATGGCTCAAGGATAAGGTGGCCAGCTTTGTTGATGGCATTAAAAACGGATTCGAGGATGGTTTTGAGATATCGTCACCCTCTAAGGTTATGGAGGATATCGGGAAAAATATCAGTCTGGGATTAGCCCAGGGTATCAATAGCGGGCTGAGGACAGTAGAGACCGCCGTATCGGGGTTGGTCGGGGGCGTGACTCTTAACCCGGCTCTGGCTGCCGCCGGGACTAATAATAACTACGGCGGGGCGACCATCTATATGACCGTCAATGCCAGTAACTGGTCGGACATCGAACGGGAGCTCAATCGTCGGGGAGTGAGGATATGAGTTATACCCTGACTGTAGCAGGTGCAGAGAGGTATGTCAGACAGGATAGTTTGGAGATAAACAAGTCTTTAACTTA
>JAQVXF010000044.1 GCA_028709355.1 Syntrophomonas sp. | reverse complement strand
TCGTTCCAGGTTAGGCCCAGCCATTGCAGTGACTCCAGGATTTCATCTTCATACTCCCGCCGCGACCTGTCCAGGTCAGTGTCTTCGATCCTTACCACGAAATCACCGTTATTATGGGCGGCAAATAGATAATTGAATAAAGCCGACCGGGCTCCCCCTATATGCAAAGGGCCGGTCGGACTAGGTGCAAACCTGACCTTGCTCTTTCTCATCCCATACCCTCCCTTATTCTGGGTAATTATACCCTTTAGCGAATGAATCAGCAACCGCCGCAACGGCACTCCGGCGCTTGATTCCCCAGCCCCGGCTGGGCGGCTGGGTCCACCTATCCCGATCAGTGCGTGAAACCCCACCTTAATTAGTGCCGGTTGGGCTCGTGACCTGGAACCGCCGTCTAGGCACAAAAAATCCCCCCTGTTCAAACCATTGCGCCTGGCCAGCGAGGTAAGATCTGTAGTTTACTTATTAGATTGCAGCAAAACCACCGCCTGAGCAGCGATACCCTCACCCCGCCCTTCGAATCCCAAGCCCTCGGTGGTGGTAGCCTTGACACTGATCTGGTCCAAACCGGCTCCTAGTATCTCGCTCAGGCTTGTCCTAATCTGCCCAACATAAGGTGCCAGTTTTGGTTGTTGCGCGATTACGGTACAGTCTAGATTAACGATCGTCCAATCCTCATCACGCAGCAATCGACCAACCTGGGCCAGCAAGAGCCGGCTGTCGATCCCCTCATATTCTTGAGCAGTATCCGGGAAGTGAAGGCCGATATCTCCTAATGCTGCGGCCCCTAGAAGTGCGTCGCAGATGGCGTGGATTAGCACGTCGGCATCGGAATGGCCTAACAGACCAAACTCGAAAGGTATCTCCACCCCCCCCAATACCAACCTTCGGCCCGCTGCCAGGCGGTGTACATCATAACCAATACCTATCCGCAATCTGCCCCTACTCCTCCCCACGGCAATATCCTAGCGCTTTAGCAGCGCTGCTGCCACGATCATATCTTCCGGGGTAGTAATCTTAATATTGTTGTAGTCCCCGGTAACAATCTTGACCCTGCCAATATAGCGTTCGAATAGAGACGCATCATCAGTACCTAGGAATCCCTCCTCCCGGGCTTCCCGGTATGCAGTTAATAGCTCGTTAAAGTTAAACACCTGGGGAGTCTGGATAGCATACACCGATGTCCGATCCAGGGTCTGGCGGACGAATCCATCCCGGTCACCCAGTTTGACGGTATCCTTGCTGGGAATGCCCGGTATGGCAGCTCCCCATTCCATGGCTTCGGCCACCAGTCGGGCTATGACCTCCGCCGAAAGAAGCGGTCGCGCGCCGTCATGGACAGCCACCAGGTCAGTGTCGCTGGGCAGTTGTTGGAGTCCCAACCACACTGAATCCTGCCTTTCCTTCCCCCCCGGCACTACTGCCGTTACCTTATTGAAATTGAAGCGTTTGACCACCTCTTGTTGGCAATAATCGACCTCGTTCGCAGCACACACCACTACAATCTGGCTCACCACCCGAAGTCGCTCGAAGAAATCCAGGGAATAAGATAAGACCGGCCAGCCATTCAACAGCAGATACTGTTTGTTGAGGCTGCTCCCCATCCGACTGCCTTTTCCAGCCGCCGCCACCACCACCCGCAGGTTGTCAACCATATATATTCACCTCTTAAACCGGCTCCCCAGGCAAGCCCGGCTTCATGATGGCTGTGCCTTTCCTTGATTAAACGGTCAAACCAAGGGCGGCTGATCGTCTGCAATAGGATGATCACCATTTTCTCAGTGGATACGGAGCCATACCCTCTCCGCTCCTACCCCACCATCTGCCCATGACCTCGTCGCTGCCCGGTTCTCCTACCTTCCTTCAATATCTTAATATACAGGGTTTCAGCAGGATAGACAACCATCATCGGGCTAGAGGAGCAAGCGCACCAACTCCTGGCGCTCTCCACCTTTGGACCACTATTGCGGCTCGGATCGATCGCCCGGTAAATGTTCTTCCACCTACAATCAGCCTTCATCGGACCCGGCCTGGAGATATTATTTATTGAGCCGCCAGCCACATTTTTACGCCTCCTGACCGCACCGTAATACAGCCCAATTATTGAATTCAACAAAAATTCGACTGAATTGACAAGGCCTTCGGGCACCGACTATAATAATCATTAGCGAAATGGCGTGGAAACGGGGGGAATAACTATTTTATGAAGGATCTGATTTGTGACGAGTTTCAAAATACGGTCAGCGACCTCCTCATACGACACCATAGTCTGATCGATGTCCTCAGCAAACTGGCCGAATCCAACAGCCGGGTTAACCGGTCAGTGATCAAGGCCGTAACTGACTGCGGCTGTGTTTGCATAGAAGCCCACAAAGTCGACATTCCCGACCACCTGGAGTCGGTAGCCGAGTTGAAAGCCTGCTTGGACAGCCACCTTCGGGGTGAATTATGCAGCCGTTGTAGTGAAATCATAATGAGTGAGATGGGCAAGATGTTGTTCTACACTGCCGCCCTGTGCAATATCCTGGATATCAACCTCTACGACGTATTCATCAAGGAAAATAAGAAGGCTCAAGCATTGGGATATTTCAATATGACCTAATCTGTTTCCACATCCTTTAGATTGAAAAACCGCCACCTGGCGGTTTTTTTTGTGGGCTGTCCCAACCCTATGCATCAGCTTACGGAGAACCCACTCCCCTAGTCTCCGCTTGTCTGCGCCGCTATGAACACTTCCTGGCTAGACCATGTACTCCAACAAGAACTGCTCCCTCATCCTCATCAAGCCGTTTTTAATCGAACGGGCCCTGACTTCTCCGATTCCCTCCACTTCGTCCAGTTCCTCGATGGTTGCCCGCAGAATCCTATTGAAAAGCCTAAATCGGTCTACCAGGTTCTCGATTATTGCGGGGGGTATCCGGGGGATCTTGTTCAACATCCGATAGCCGCGCGGGGAGGCCTGCTGCTCCAGATGGGCACTGGTAGTACCCAAAGCCAAACTGCGCATCAGGAACAGCGAATCGGAAATGTCATCCTCATAGGCTCTGCGGATGCTGTTCAGGATGTCAGCGGGGGACTTATCCTTGATGTTGCAGTAGTCCTTGATTATGAGGGTAGCCTCTTCTTGTACATTAGCCACCATCTCATCCATTTGCATCTTGACTAAACGTCCCTCGACCCCCAACTCGCTTATGTAATTCTTTATTTCGGAGGCGATGTTCAAGACCTTGATGCACCGGTGGAGAACGCCGCAAACCTCCCCGGTAGTGACCAGTTCCTCGAATTCCAGGCCCCCAAGGTGCTGTAAATCACGATTTAATACGTTGCGGTATTTTTCCAGGGTTTGAAGAGCCTGATTGGCCTGCACCAAAACCGTGGCAATATCCCTTAAGCGGAAAACGGAATTGCCTTGGAAGAGCGTTACCACTTGGCGCCGCTGGGATATGGCTACCACTAGTTCTCCGGTCTGTAGGGCTACCCGTTCAGCAGTACGGTGACGAATACCGGTTTCCTGGGAAGGCAGCTCGGGATTTGGATCCAACTGGGCGTTGACTCTGATGATGCGGCTGGCGTCAGGGGTGGTAATGATAGCACCATCCATCTTGGCCAGCTCATATAGACGGGCGGGAGTAAACTCGCAATCGATGTGAAACCCTCCAGTGACGATCTTCATCACCTCAGGCGAATCGCCTACTACGATAAGAGCCCCGGTTTTGGCCTGGATGACGTTTTCTATGCCCAACCGGAACTCCGTTCCCGGAGCCAGCATCTGCAAGGATTTAAGGAATCGCACCCGGAAAATGTCTTCTGCCACCACTAATCCTCCATAATCAAATCAATAAAGTCGTCGAGATTCTTAACTTCAGACACCCCCAGCTGTTGGGAAAATGCCTTTCCATACTTGCTTCCCGCCGGGACCACTACATTTCTGTAACCCATTTTCTCTATCTCCTTCAATCGGGCTTCCAGGAAAGGCACTGCCCGTATCTCTCCAGAGAGAGCCAGCTCCCCTAGATATACCATGTCCAATGGCAGTGGTTTATCCCGGTGACTGGACAGAATAGCCGCAGCAATCCCGAGGTCGACCGCTGGATCGCGCAGAAATACTCCCCCGGTCACCTTCAGGTACACATCGCTGTTGGCCAAATTCACGCCCCGCCTTTTCTCTAGCACCGCGATTATCAGGGCCAACCGGTTTTGGTCTATTCCCGAAGCCATCCGGCGAGTATATCCCGGATTACCTGCCACCACCAACGCTTGTATTTCGATCAGCAAGGGGCGGCTGCCTTCAAAGCTGCCAACCACTGCACTACCACTGACGGAGGAGTCCTTGCAGCTGAGAAAAATCTGGGCGGGATCGATTATTTCGCGAAGCCCCACCCCGCTCATCTCCAACAAGCCAATCTCGTCGGTAGCCCCAAAACGGTTTTTAACCCCTCTCAGAATCCGAAAGGGGAAGTGCTTTTCTCCCTCAAAATAGATCACCACGTCAACCATATGCTCAAGTACCTTGGGCCCGGCCAAGGCACCTTCTTTGGTGACATGTCCGACCAGGAAAAAAACCCGGTCAGAGGTCTTGGCCAAATCAGTGATGGTGGCTGTGCACTCCCGCAACTGCGATACACTGCCGGGAATCGAAGACAGATCATCCGAATATACAGTTTGAATAGAATCGATTATCACCAGATCCGGCTCCAGTTCCTGCAAATATCCACCCAGGAAATCGATATTCTGGTCATTCAAAAAGAATACCGCAGAATTCTCGATTCCCAATCGACTGGCTCTAAGCCTGATCTGGCTGGCAGACTCCTCGCCGGAAAGATAGAGAACCTTGCGGCCGCTGCGACCAATCTGGTCAGCCACCTGGAGGAGAAGAGTGGATTTTCCTATTCCCGGGTCTCCTCCCACCAGTATTACGGAACCCGGAACCAGACCCCCGCCCAAGACCCGGTCCAATTCCCCCATCCCGCTGCTGTATCGATATGCTTGGGTAGTGGGGATCTCGGCAAGAGCGGTAGGCTTGGTGCGCTGCTGGCTGGTCACGCCCTTCGGTCTCTGGCTGGATATGACCTCTTCGGTCAAGCTGTTCCAGTTACCGCAACCGGGACATTTGCCCATCCATTTCATGGATTCGTGGCCACATGTATTGCAGATGAATCTGTTTGCGTTTTTCCCAATCTTTTTACCCATGGATACCATTATAATACAGATATCTTATCTGGTGGCGAAGGTTTTTATGCTTCTGGGGCTCGTTTGCTTACCACAATTTTACCATTCCCAGCATCCACCAAGAGCGTATCCCCCGGTATAACAGTCTTTTTTAATATCTCTTCCGATATGGTATCCTCAATCATTTTCTGAATGGCCCTCTTCAAGGGTCGGGCTCCATAGTTGGGGTCATAACCCTCCTTCATTATCAAAGCCTTGGCCTCCGGGGTAATCTCCAAGCCGAAACCGTTGTCTCTGATTCGTTGGCTGAGATCCCGGAGCAGCAGGTCAATGATCTTCTCCAGTTCTGCGGGTGTCAAACTATGGAACACAATGATTTCGTCAATGCGGTTAAGGAATTCAGGACGGAAAGTGTGTTTCATCTGCTCCATGACCCGGTCCTTCATCTTCTCATAGTCCTCCGCTTCATCTGCAGCTCGTTGGAAGCCCATGGTTAAATTTTTGAATAAGCTTTCCGCCCCCACATTGGAAGTCATTATGATTATGGTGTTGCGGAAATCAACCGTTCTTCCCTGGCCGTCCGTCATCCTTCCGTCCTCCAGCACCTGCAGGAGGATGTTGTAAACATCCGGGTGAGCCTTCTCTATCTCATCCAGCAAGATCACTGAATAGGGTTTCCGCCTGACCTTTTCAGTCAGTTGGCCACCTTCATCGTAGCCAACGTATCCCGGCGGAGACCCGATCATGCGAGCGACGGCGTGTTTTTCCATGTATTCCGACATATCCAAGCGGATGACCGAGTCTTCGCTGACAAACATAGCTTCGGCCAGAGCCCTCGCCAGTTCTGTCTTGCCCACTCCGGTCGGCCCAAGGAAAACGAAGGACCCAATCGGCCGCTGAGGATTCTTCAAGCCCGCCCGAGCTCTGCGCACTGCCTTGGCCACTGATTTAACGGCTTCCTCCTGGCCTACTAATCTGTTATGCAGAACTTCCTCCAGGTGCAGTAACCGTTCCCCTTCCTCCAGCGCTATCTTGCTGACCTGGATTCCTGTCCACTGAGATATGATGACAGCCACTTCCTCTTCTCCGACCGTACCGGTCTGTACGCTGCGCCTACTCATCCACTCCCTTCGCTGGACTTCAATCCGGTCTTTGAGAGTCTGCTCCTGATCCCTTAGTTGAGCCGCTTTTTCATACTCCTGGGCATTGATAGCCTCGTCCTTTTCGTTGGTAATCTCAACCAGCTTGACCTCCAATTCCTTAATTTCATCGGGCAGGACGTAATTAGCCAGCCGCACCCGCGAAGCAGCCTCGTCGATCAAGTCTATGGCCTTGTCCGGAAGAAACCTATCCGTAATATAGCGTGCAGATAGACGGACTGCACTCTCCAGCGCCTGATCATTGATCTTGACCATATGGTGAGCCTCATACCGGTCGCGTAAGCCCTTCAGGATCTCGATGCTCTGCTCGATAGTCGGTTCCTCGACCTGAATGGGCTGGAACCTTCTCTCCAAGGCGGCATCCTTCTCAATATACTTTCGGTATTCATTTATCGTGGTAGCTCCCACGCACTGGAATTCCCCCCTGGCCAGCGAGGGTTTGAGTATATTGGCAGCATCTATCGCTCCCTCAGCAGCACCGGCACCAACCAAGGTATGCAGTTCATCTATGAAGACTATTACATCCCCGGCACTCTTTATTTCATTGACTATTTTGGTCAAACGGTCCTCAAACTCACCCCGGTATTTGGTCCCGGCAATCATAGAGGACAGATCCAGAGAGATAACCCTTTTGTGGCTCAGGATTTCCGGCACCTTGTTTTCGAAGATGATCTGTGCCAAACCCTCGACGATGGCCGTCTTACCCACCCCAGGATCTCCTATGAGAACTGGATTGTTCTTGGTACGCCGCGACAATATCTGCACTACCCGCTCGATCTCCTTTTCCCGCCCGATTACCGGATCGAGCCGACCCTCCCCGGCGTCCTTGGTAAGATCACGGCTGTATGCGTCCAAGGTTGGCGTTTTGCTGCGTGTTTTCCGGCTTTTGTGGTTGACTGCCGCCCCCCCGCCGGTGGATTCCGATGGCGGTTCTGAGGGACTCCCTGTATTCTCACCACCCAGCAATAATATAACCTGTTCCCGCAGGCCGTCCAATCTCACCCCCATCGACATCAGGACCTGGCTGGCTAGTCCCTCCTCTTCCCGCAGTAAGGCCAGCAGTATATGTTCCGTTCCTACATAATTGACCCCCTGGAGACGGGCCTCATCAAATGAAAGATTGAATACCTTTTTGACCCGCGGGGTAATCGGCAGGTCTCCCGCCGGACCTTCGGCCACATTATCATCCTTGCCGATGAAGCGCTTGACTTCTTCCCTTCCATTGCCCAAATCTATTCCCAGGTTTATCAGGGCCCGGGCTCCTACCCCCTCCCCCTCACGTAACAGCCCCAGCAGAATATGTTCGGTGCCTATGGCCGGGTGTCCCATCTCCTTGGCCTCTTCCTGGGCATGTATAACCGTATTGCGGGCACGCTGGGTAAATTTTCTGAACATTTAATTCGCCTCCTTAGTTGACAGTTTTTCCTGAATAACCGCAGCCCTCAAGACATCACGCTGCAAAACATCCATCGTTTGCCCCCCGATCTTCTGCAGATGGGCAGGACGGATGGCTACCATCAATTGGTTGAGTGCAAAGACACTGATATCCTTGATTATCTTCAGGTCGACACCCAACCGTACCATCGACAAGAGCTTCAACGCCTCATCGGAACCTATCAACCGGGCATGGCTCAACAGCCCGTAGGCCCTTCCAATTTTGTCCTCCAATTGGTTGGGCATATCTGCCAGCAATCTCTCTCGCAGTAAAATCTCCTGCCGCTCTATCTGTTCCGAAATCGTATGCAGATAGTGATAGATATCTTCCTCCGATTGTCCCAGAGTAATCTGGTTAGATACTTGATAAAAATTACCTACCGGTTCTGTTCCCTCACCATACAGACCCCGGACCGCCAAACCGAGTTGACTGAGATTCTGCAATAGCTGTTTAATAGTACCGGTTATTTGTGCCGCCGGCAGGTGCAGCATAACCGATGCCCGCATCCCGGTCCCGACATTAGTGGGGCAGGCAGTCAGGTAACCTCTGGTCTCGTCGAAGGCAAAATCCAGACTCTGTTCCAATTCATCATCCAGTTGTTGAACCAAGCCGTGGCACTCGGCGAGATTCAATCCAGGCAGTAAGCATTGTATCCGCAGGTGATCTTCTTCGTTGATCATGACCGCCATAGAGCCGTCCTCGTTGAGCATGATGCCCCGATGAATGTCTGCCGAGGCC
>JAQVXF010000043.1 GCA_028709355.1 Syntrophomonas sp. | reverse complement strand
TGATTGATATCTTCTTGGGGAAGGGCATGCCGATTCGAGACCTTGCCGACATCAATGCGCTCAGCATCCAAAGGGGCATGATCCAATATTTCCGGCCCGATCAAGCGATCATAGACCACGACTTCCGCCTTCTCGAGTACCTGCTTTCCTTTTATGGTGAACAGACCCGGATCTCCTGGTCCGGCTCCTATCAAATATACTATTCCGCTTTTGGCCATCATCTATTCTCCTATTTGCCTCATTGCTCGCAAAATGTCTCCGCCGCCTTGCCGGAGCAGATTGCGGCCCAGTCGGCGGCCTATTTCTTCTGCCTGCTCAAGCCGGCCGGAAAGGGTCTCCCGGATCATAACCTCACCGTCCAAGGCTGCGATCAACCCCTCCAGCAACAATTCCTCACCGTGTATGCTTCCCAAACAACCGATGGGCACTTGACAACCGCCCTCCAGTTCGCCCAGGAATGCCCTTTCTGCGAGGGTGACAGAATAGGTGGGCTGGTGATTAACGTTGCTCAAAATGGCCGCAGCTCTTCCATCATCGGAACGCACTTCGATCGCAATGGCACCCTGCCCTACAGCCGGCAGGAGGCGTTGGGTGTCGATTATCTCGGTGAGGTGAGTGGTAAGGCCGAGACGCCGAACACCTGCATAGGCGAGGACTATAGCATCCAAATCCTGCTCCATCATTTTTCGGATACGGGTCTCGATATTGCCCCGCAAATCAGTGATGCGCAGGTCAGGCCTTCCATTTCTAAGTTGGGCGATTCGCCTCAAGCTGGATGTCCCGACAATGGCGTTTACCGGCAGGCTGGCCAATGTATATCCACGGTGGGAAATAAGCACATCCCGGGGATCTTCGCGTGGCAACACCGCTCCAAGTTCAAGACCCGGGGCCAGAATCGAGGGCAGGTCTTTCATACTATGTACAGCCAGGTCTATTTCCCCAGCCAGGAGAGCATTTTCTATTTCTCCGGTGAAAAGCCCTTTGTCGCCGATTTTAGATAGGGCCACGTCCAAAATCTTATCACCCTTGGTCTTGATGACTATGATTTCTACTTCGATACCCGGCTGATGGCTGGTCAATTCGCGGGCTACCTGGTGGGCTTGCCATAAAGCTAACTGACTACCCCTGGTTCCCAGTTTTAATCTGTTCATATCCACTCTGCTCCTCATCCGGTACATCCAGGCTGAATAGTCTTTTTACCACTTCAGCATAGAGATGACCTTGATTGCTAACGGCCATCTCCTTCAAATTGACCACCGGATAATGCAACAGTTGATTAACGATGGAGTGAGCCATGTTCGCCAATATTTCTTTCTCACGGTCGGAAACCTTTCCCAACCGATTCAATGCCTTCTTCATTTCGTTCTGTTTGATGGTCTCACCATGTTTCTTCAGGGCACTTATCACCGGCACAACACACAGACTAGCCATCCACTGATTAAAATCATCCAATTCATCGGCGATGATGGAATTGGCCTTCAAGGCCGCTTTGCGCCTCGCCGCCATATTCAAATCGATTACTCCTTGAAGATCGTCGATATCATAGAGGAATACTCCTTCTATACTAGCGAGAGCCGGGTCTATATCCCTGGGCACCGCTACATCTATCATTATTATCTTGCGCCCATTGCGGGACAATAGGGGTTGCTGACAATTGTCCTCTTTTAAAACATGATGCCGGGCCGAGGTACAGCTGATCACTATGTCAGCGTGTTCGAGCTCTGCTGGCAGGTTATCAAAACGAGCCGCCCGGCCATCGAATTGAAAAGCCATCTCCACCGCTTTCTCATAGGAGCGATTAGAGATGATCACCGACCGTACCCCGTTCAGCATAAGGTATTGGGTAGCCAGATCCGCCATCTCTCCAGCTCCCACTATCAGCACCGTCTTGTCCTGGAGTGGGCCCAATATCTTTTTAGCCAGTTCTACCGCAGCATAGCTGACTGATACCGGATGCTGGTCGATTGCCGTCGCAGTCCGTACCTTTTTTCCGACATGGATAGCCTTTTGGAAGAGACTATTCAAAACCCCATCGGACGCTTTATGCTCCTGCGCCTGCTGGTAGGATTCCTTGACCTGGCCCAGAACCTGAGTCTCCCCGATGATCATCGAATCCAGACCAGATGAGACCCGGAAAAGGTGTTCAATGGCATCATAGCAGTTGGGCTGATATACGAATTGCTCCAGCTGCTCAACCGGTAAACCTGACACAGATGCCAGGAACGATTTCAGATGCTCCTGCCCTTCTTCGATGTCCCGGGCGGTTGCATACAACTCGGTGCGATTGCAGGTATTCAATATTACTAGTCCTTCGACCCGGTCATTTTTTAATTGCTGATATGCTTGTCCCAGCTGAGAAGGGGGGAAAGTAAAACGCTCACGAATCTCGATCGGGGCGGTCTGATGATTTATACCCGTAAGCAGGACATACATTCATTAATTCGCTCCTCTGCTTGCTGTTTTCGCCCTTGAATAATCAGTTCCAGGATATCTGAATTAACCAACTCGGCAAATAACTGCTGCCGTTTTTTAATATCCAAATCCGCATGCTTAATCTCATCTCTTAGTCGGCCTAAAGTCTCCACCCAGTCACCGTATGCAGAAGGGATTAAGCTTTCCAGTTCGTTACGCAATTTAGCCGCTAACAACGGGCTCTTACCCTCGGTGGAAACGGCTATGCATAAAGACTCCCGCCTCAAAATAGCCGGCACGAAGAAATCACAGTTTTCCGGGTCGTCCACGGCGTTAACCATGATGCCCCTGTCCCGGCAGAGACTCGCTATCTCTTTATTGGTCTGTTTATCACCGGTCGCGATGAAGACCAGAAAAACATCCGCGAGATCGGCAGGCTCAAAATTTCTCTCCGCCCAGCTGATAAGATTGCTCTGCGCCCAAACGTCTATTGGGTCGGTAACGACAGGGCTCGCGACCTGCACCCGGGCTTTATACTCCAGCAGGGTCTCGATCTTGCGCTGGGCTACCTTGCCGCCACCGACTACCAGGCACTTTTTCCCCGCCAGATTGATGTAGATCGGATAAAGGTGCTCCATGATTCCCCCTTGATATCTAAACGGAAAAAAGGGGCCTGCTGCTCAGACCCGACTCATTTATCCTTTTTGGAATCCAATTCATCTTCATCTTCAGCTTCTTCTTTGGCCTTCTTGAAGCTGTTGAGAGCCTTACCCAGTGACTCACCCACTTTCGGTAGTTTGCCCGGGCCGAATATGACCAGTACGATGACCAGTACCAGGATCAATTCCCATGGCCCGATGTTGCCTATCAATCCGAACAAGATATTTCCTCCTCACAACGCTCACAAAATAATTTGAGCTTAGGTAAATGATCGCTAAATAAGGCTCCTTCTCCACATGATATTATCACAAAAAGTTAGCGCTTTGTAAAGAATGGTTATGACCTCTACCTGTCAACAATTGTCGTGTTATCCTAATGGCCAGGTCTACGAGGTAGATTCGCTACTGTCCCCTGCGTCCTCCTCATCATTCTGGCCGCGGGGCTTGGTCCGTTTGGCTACCAAAATGCTCACTTCATATAAGATGTACACCGGGCCAGCCATCAAAACCTGGCTTATGGGGTCCGGTCCCGGGCTCAATACTCCCCCTAAGATAACAATAATCAGCAGAGCATATTTTCGATTGCGGGACAACGCCTGCGCTTTGACCACACCCAATTTGGTGAGGAAATAGGTGATCACCGGCAGTTCAAAGGTTAGCCCGAACGGGATCACAAAAGACATGACGAAAGATACATACTGATCTACCTTGAACATGGTCTCCAGATTTTCTCCGGCAATATATACGAAAAAATTGAGTACCAGGGGCAAAACCACAAAATATGCAAAGGTCACCCCGCCCGCAAAGAGTATGATGGTAGCGGGGAATAAGACATAAATATAGCGCCTCTCATGGGAGTAAAGGGCGGGTCTTACAAACCGCCAAACCGCCCAGGAGACTACCGGAAAAGCGATCACGAATCCGGCTAAAAAGGAAAGCTGCAGTTTGACAAAAAATGCCTCGGTGACCCCGGTCACGATAAGGTCCTGACCGATAGAGCGGACCGGATAGGTCACGATCTGCAGCAAGAATTCATTGAAAAAGAAACAGCCCATAGCAGCAGTGAACACTGCCGCCACACTGATCAGTATGGATCGCCTCAATTCGCCCAGATGCTCCAAGACGGTCTGCTTGTCTTCCGCTGACATATCGCTAAAGCCCACTGTCGCCTCCTCCTCAGCTAATACTCCCGCCCGGAAATGAAGTCGGTGATCCTGTGTAAAGACTCTCTCACCGCTACATCAGGAAGAAGGTCCAACTGGCGCAAAGCTCTCTCGGCAAATCTATTGCTGGCATAATAGGCATAATCGATGCCATCGCTGTCGTTGATCATGGCCACTATATCCTCGGCATGGTCGGCACATGCTCGTGGTGAGGAAAGCAGTCCAGCCAAGCGGTCAGCGTGCTGGCTGCACCTGAGCGCATAAATGGCGGGCAGGGTTATTACTCCCTGCCTGATGTCGCTTCCAACCGGTTTGCCCAAAATCTCTTCATCCGCTACAAAGTCGAGAATATCATCAGTTATCTGGAATGCCATGCCCAAGTAATACCCGAATCTCTTCAACGCCTGGACATGTTCGTCCGCAGCCTGGCTTATCATGGCTCCAAGTTGGCAACTCACCGCTATCAAAAGGGCCGTCTTTCTCTCGATCCGCCGCAGATAATCCTTCAAGCCTTGGCTAACATCGTAACAGCTGCGCATCTGTTTGATCTCACCCTCACAGATGCTCATGCTGGTATCGGCCATAATTCCAATAACATCACGCCGTTGGTATTCCGCAATAAGAGCTAATGACTTGGCCAGCACATAGTTTCCCGTATAAATGGACAAGCGGTTGCCCCACTGGCTCATTACCGTCGGTTTGCCCCGGCGCAATTCCGAGTTGTCGATGACATCATCATGAACCAGGCTGGCCATATGTATCAGTTCCAAGGATATGGCCAAAGGGATAGCATGTTGAACGTCATCTCCGAACAATTTGGCCGACAATAGGACAAAGGCCGGTCTCAGGCGCTTGCCTCCCGCCTTTATAAGATGACTGGCGGCCTGCTCAAGTACAGGCAGATCAGTATCGATGCTGGCCAGTAAACCGGTCTCTACCAGGTTCAATTCATTGCTTATAGGATCAAATAAATCCAAACCGGTCATGGGTTACCCCTTCATTCTGCAAATTCTATCTAATTATATATTTCCGTATTCCAAAAGCCAAATATAACTGAATATCTGACTTTCCTGCCACGATAGTTATTCACATGCAGCAGCAGGAAGCGCAAATCGGGGCACTAAGACAGACTCAAAACTGTGCTGCGTCTATGGATACAGCTCCTCAGCCCAAGATATCTATGAGCGTCATAACAAATATTATTAATCCTACATAATGGTTAATACGGAACGAGGCAAAGTTAACCCGAGCCAGATTGGTGGAAGAGACAATGGAATGTTCATAGAGGAGCAGAAGAGCGGTGAACGCTACTCCAGCGAAATACCAGCTTCCCAGTCCCATCACCCAACCGTTCGATACCAGGCATATTACCGCCAACAGGTGAAAACCGGCTGAAAACTGAAGCGCCCCCTCCGCCCCGAATCGCGCCGGGATGGAATAAAGTCCCTGGGCCCGGTCGAATTCTATGTCCTGGCAAGCATACATGGTATCGAAGCCGGCTATCCAGAACGCTACTGCCAGCCACAGTACCAAGGGGCGCCAATCGAACTGGCCGGTTATTGCTATCCAGCCTCCAACCGGACCTATCCCCACAGCCATGCCCAGAAGCAGGTGACACCACCAGGTGAATCTCTTGGTATAGGAGTATCCCCACAAGACCAAGACCGCCACCGGAGCCAGTTGCACACATAGTGGGTTAAGATGCGCTGCCGCCCAGAAGAGCAGGACAAAGAACACTACCACCAGTATCCAAACCCCGCCCACCGGCAATTCACCCGCGGGTAAGACCCATCCGGCTGTACGGGGATTGGCCCGGTCGATAGCCCGGTCGATCAAGCGATTCAGGCACAAAGCTGCTGAACGCGCCCCGAACATGGCCACCGTAATCCAAAGTAATTGGCTGAATGAAGGTACCCCGCGCATGGCCAGGAAGGCACCCAAATAGGCGAAGGGCAAACCGAAGAGGGTATGTCCGAAGTCTATCATCGCAAAGAATTTATATAGCTTAGTCAAGACCGTATTCACTCCATCGGGAGTTGACCATCTCAATTATTTCCCGGCTCATGTCGATGTCAGCCGGCCATTCACGGTCGTGACCTTCCGCCGCCCATTTTCGGGTAGCATCTATGCCCATCTTGGCTCCGAACAACGGGGCCGGGGCGGAATGATCAAGCACATCGAGCGGACCATCGACGACCATAGTATCGCGGCGGGGATCAACGTTATTAAAAACCTTCCACAGTACTTCGGACAGGTTTTGCACATTCACTTCTCCATCGACTACTATTATGAACTTGGCAAACATCATCTGACCCATTCCCCACAGAGCGTTCATTATCTTGCGAGCCTGACCGGGGTAGGTCTTGGTGATGGAAACGAATACACAGTTGTGAAACACACCTTCCATCGGCATGTGCATGTCCACTATCTCCGGCATCTGCATCTTCATGAGGGGGAGGAATATTCTCTCGCTGGCCAGGGCCAGATAGCAGTCCTCCTGGGGGGGTTTTCCCACGATAGTAGTCGGATAAATGGCGTCCTGGCGATGGGTCATGCAGGTGAGGTGGAAGACCGGATAGTCTCCCGGCAATGAATAGTAACCGGTATGATCTCCAAACGGACCTTCCCGGCGGCTCTCCGCCGGTAAGACATAACCCTCTAAGACGATTTCTGCTTCGGCAGGGACTTCCAGGTCGACAGTCTTGCATTTGACTAGTTCAACCGGCTTTTTCCTGAGAAAACCCGCAAAGATCAATTCGTCGATCTCCTTGGGCAAGGGGGCTGTGGCCGAGTAGGCTATAGCCGGGTCGCCCCCCAGAGCTACCGCGACCTCCATCCTGCCAGTTGCTGCGGACTGGTTTAGACGGTAGTTCTCAGCACCATCATGGTGGATATGCCAATGCATACCAGTCGTTTTCTTGTCATAGACCTGCAGCCGATACATACCCACATTCCTTTTGCCACTGCGAGGATCCCGGGTGTAAACCTGTGGCAGGGTTATGAATCTGCCGGCATCATCGGGCCAGCACTTCAATACCGGCAATATGTCGAGATCCGGCTCCATCATAACTACATCCTGACAGGGACCGCTCTTGACCAGCTTGGGGAAAAAAGTTGACAATTGGGCCAGTTGCGGCAGCATTTTAACCTTGCCTAAGAGGGATTCAGGCATATTGTCGGCCAGCTGGAGCAGTCCAGTGATCTCAGCGGCAATGCTGTCCAAATCTTCCACCTGCAGGCTCCAGGCCATCCGCTCCCTGCTTCCATAGGCGTTTATCAAGACCGGCATGTTCGATCCCTTGACGTTCTCAAACAACAAGGCCGGCCCCCCCGCCTTACTGACCCTATCCGTGATTTCGGTTATCTCTAATTCGGAATCGACCAATGCCGTTATCCTTCTTAACTGCCCCCTCCTATCGATGAGGTCAATAAACTCACGTAAATCTCTAAATGCCACCAAACGCAACTCCTTACCCGTTTATAGCTTGAAATATCCGTCCCAATTCATCACTTAAGAAAATTCCGTTCTGATGAAGCTGCCCGTATCTGGCCTCTGCCTGCTGAAGATAGAAACAACCACGCTCCGGTTGGTGGTAAGCATATTTCATCTCCAAAGCCATGCCGAGATTGGTCCCCAAATCACCGTACAAGGAGACCAGGCTGGAATCCCATCCCTGCATCCGGGCTGCGCTCGAAAACGCGTTGGTATACAAGGGAGCCCTGCTCCTGCTTACGTATGTCTCCATTTCAGCTTCCAGGCTGTACTGTAAAACGAAGCCTTCGTTAAGGGTGCCGATCATTGCCGCGAACTGGTCCAGCAACCTCTCTGCCCCAGTTTCCAGCAGGAGTTTCAGCACCCGGCCAAAAATATAATCACCTATAAGTATAGTAAACTGCAGAACCTGGTCATGCTTCTGCCCCTCCTCTCCATCCCTTACTTTCAGGTGGACCAGATTGGCAAAATTAATGGTCCTAAACAGACTGGTCATCTGAATAGCCTGCCTTTTAGTATTGCCAGCCCAATTGTAGGCATTCAGCACCATGATCGGGAGAATTTCAAACCCGATATCTTCTCCGACCGGGGGAACATAATCCCGCAGTTCATCCCACCATGGCTGCAGCGCTTGTTCAAAACATCTATATACTTCCGCTAAATCGACTCTGTTACTATCATTGAGAATGATATCCATCTTCTTCTACCCTCTTCCATCGACAACTGGCTGTCTTTCGATGTGTTTTCCTTATTCCACAAAAGCCTTGGATTTCCTGCCCCATCCCGAGGTTCAACCATTATTCTAAGTCCAACTCGCCTTAACATCATATATCAAGCGG
>JAQVXF010000042.1 GCA_028709355.1 Syntrophomonas sp. | reverse complement strand
GTGGCACTCGGCGAGATTCAATCCAGGCAGTAAGCATTGTATCCGCAGGTGATCTTCTTCGTTGATCATGACCGCCATAGAGCCGTCCTCGTTGAGCATGATGCCCCGATGAATGTCTGCCGAGGCCGCATGCTCAGGGCTGCACAGATGTTTCTCGGCAAGCACCTGTCTGTCCAAACTTTCCAACTGGTCGAAGCTGACCAGTTGCATGGAGCCCAGAATGGGGCCGGTTGCTGACTGCCAGGCAGTTTTAACCTGCTCCATTATCTCCAAACCTTTGGCTCGGTCCAAAACATGGGGGAACGGAATACCGGCAATATTGCGAGCCAGCCGCACCCGGCTGGAAATAGCTATGTCCCGGTTGTCTGGCGGCGTGTTCATCCAATGTACATAAGTCCCACCCAAAAGGTCGTCCATGCTCATGCAGGGAATCCTCCTTGCGAGATTGTCTTCTCCAGTTCGATCAACTGGTCTCTTATTTGAGCCGCTCGCTCATATTGTTCTTCCCGGACCGCCTCTTGAATCTGGTTTTTTAAGGTTTCGATCTGTTTTCTTAGCTTAACCTTATGGCCACCCCGAGCCGGTATCTTGCCTGAATGCAGGCTGTTACCGTGTATGCGCCGCAGGGAAGCCTCCATTTCGCGCTCGTAAACGTGATAGCATTCGTCGCAGCCCAGCTTCCCCACCCTCTTGATATCCATAATGCTCATGCCACACCGGGGACATTGCGTTACCGTTTCCGCAGATTGCTCCTGCTTGTAAATAGAGCTGAACATACCTCCGAGAAAATTGGGGATGGAGAATTGTAGGTTGGTGTCGAACATAAGTCCGCTCTTGCTATAGGCGCACTGCTCACATAAATGGCTCTCCGCCTTTTCACCATTGAAGACCTGGGTTAAATGAACCGTGGCTATTCGCTCATTACAATCATCACATAACATCGGGTAACCTCCCTGCCAAACCACTCATTTCAATACCTGTATCAAAGCCTTCGAAATACTCTGGAAGAAATTCTCCGCATACTGAGGGGGCAATTCCATTACTCCCCACCGATAGATATATTTCAGCAACTCCGTCTCCCTCGCAGTAATGGTTCTCTCTCGGTCGAGTCTTTCAATATTGGCCAGGAGGGCCTCGTAAGCCAACCGTGTCTCTGCCGCCTGGCAGCGGGTAATTCGGATGAACCCCTGCCCGCCCCGCTTGCTTTCGGTTATAAACCCATCGGCCTCCCTGAATCTTGTTCGGATCACATAATTCACCTGTGACGGTACACAGTTAAATGTCCGGGCAAGTTCCGAGCGTTGAATTTCGATCTGCTGCCGATGGCTGCGGGCAATCAACGCCTTGATATATTGCGCTATGGCATCTGACAAGTTTCGCTTCATAGAACTCACCATTCTTTTTGACCATTGTTGACCTTTGTATTATTGTAACCCCGCTGCAGAATCGGCCGCAAGAGAAAAATACCTCTCATTTGAGATTCATTGCCGGCCTGGCCCCGCACACTAATACCCGAGCAAGTGAAAACCACCTGCGCTGGCAAGTGGTCTATCCTTTATGGGTGCATTTTTTACTTTTCCGTTCTCGGTCGGGGATGATCGCTGGGCCGAGAGCTGGCCATGGGTTTATCGGCTCCTTGCCGCAACCTTATATTTATTCACCAGGATTAGCCAAACAAATTTCGGTAAAACCATTTGTCTGCGCCAGCGGCTCGGTTCTGCCAGCAGACGATAGAGCCACTCCAGGTTGAGTCTTATCATCCAGCCCGGCGCCCTCTTTTTGTGGCCGGCAATCACGTCAAGGCTCCCCCCCGCCCCGATGCGCACTGGAACCGAGATCTCGCCTTGATATCGGCTGATCCACTGCTCTTGCTTGGGGGCACCCAGGGATACAATCAGGATGTCGGCCCGGCTTCGGTTGATGTCCTCTATTATGTCGGCCACGTCAGCATCCTGGAAGTAACCATGCTGGGTTCCGCAAATCAACAATCCCGGAAAGCGTCGCTGCAATTGCAATGCCGCCTCAGAGGCCACTCCAGGTGCGGCTCCCAGCAGGTAGATTCCCCAACGGCCAGCCGGCGCCGCCTGGCAAATACTTTCCAACAGATCTATACCAGACACCCTTTCTGCGATTGGGTAGCCCAGCTGTTTCCCGCCCCATACGATCCCTATCCCGTCGGGAGTAACCAATTGGGCTTGGTTGATTATCTGCAGCAATTCGGGATTGGTCTGGGCTTGAAATACTATCTCCGCATTCAGCGTTATAACCTGTGCAGGAGTTTGAGAATCGACCCATGCAGCAATTCTAGCCAGACATTGGCTCGAGGTCAGCATATCCACCTTGCACCCTAGTATTACTGCCTGCTCCTGGTTCGACAAAGATTCTCTTGCCTCCCCCTACCATCTTGTTCAAATAATTCGCAAAAAAACCCGCCCAAAGGCGGGTTGCCTGTCATCAAAGCACCCTTTTGGCCCCTTTGTACTGATGAGCGGCCAGCATGTTCATCTCATTCAGAGCTTTGCCGGTTCCCATGGCTACACAAGATATTGGATCGTCCGCCACCTGAACCGGTAACCGGGTCTCCATCGACAACAATCGGTCCAATCCGTGTAATAATGAACCTCCCCCGGTCATGACTATCCCGGTATGGACTATATCGGCGGCTAGTTCAGGGGGGGTCACCTCCAACACCTTCTTGACTGCATCGATTACTGCGTAAACGGGTTCCTCTAAAGCTTGCCAGCTTTCCGCGGATGTAATGGTGATGGTCTTGGGCAGACCCGATACCAGATCACGCCCTCTTACTTCCATACACTCGTTTTGGTTTTCTTCTGTAATCCAGGCCGACCCCACATTTATCTTGATTTCCTCGGCAGTCCTTTCCCCAATCATAAGACTATATTCCCGCCGAATAAAGCGAACTATCGCTTCGTCAAATTTATCCCCGCCTACCCTCAAAGAAGTATTGCATACTATACCGCCCAGTGACAGGACCGCTATGTCCGAGGTACCCCCGCCGATGTCTACCACCATGTTGCCACTGGCCTCAGCGATATTGATTCCCGCCCCCAAAGCCGCCGCCAGTGGTTCTTCGATGATAAAGGCCTGTTTGGCACCGGAAGCCAAGGTCGCCTGCCGTACCGCCCTTTCCTCCACGTCAGTGGCGCCGGTGGGTATGCAGACAATCACCCGCGGCTTGAAGAACCAGCGTCTGCCCATGACCCGTTTGATAAAATAGGTCAGCATCTTTTCAGTCGTATCGTAATCTGCTACCACGCCTTCCCGCAGTGGTCTGATGGCTACTATATGACCGGGGGTTCTGCCCAACATCTCCCGGGCTTCTTCGCCTATCGCTATGGCTTTGTTGGTGTTCTTGTCCAGTGCCACCACCGACGGCTCATGCAGCACGATGCCCTGCCCTTTCTTAAATACCAGAACGCTGGCGGTACCAAGATCAATTCCTATATCCTCAACAAAAAACACTTTTTGATCCTCCCGGCTAATAATTCGGTCAGTCGCTGATTATTCTTATTCTACCTTTTATTCACTGCTGTAGCCAATCTTTTTAGCGACTGCAGGGAAACGCCACAACCAAGGGTCAAAAAAAAACCTGACTCAGTCAGGCGGTATCTTATATGTATGATTACTTCTGAGAAGTAGTCTGGTCTTGATTATCTGGGGTCAGATTTTCAAAATCTTGTTGGGAAAATCCTTCGTTCTGGACATCTAACTGGTCCTGATATTCCTGTTGGCGCTGCTTGGCTTCTAAAGCGGTCTTGCCTACCTTATTGAACTGACGATAGATAATGTAGGCAAACGCCATTGTGATTACAAAGACCACAGCAATGAATACCACAAACTTCATCTGCAGGTTGTTCAAATACATCAGGCCCCTTCCACTTAGTATTTTGGATTTGCATTGTCCCGGGCTCGCTGGTCCCTCTTCTCCCGTTTGATTCTTCTCTCCTCAGCTTGCTTGGCGGCCCGCTCTTTACCAACCTCGGTCATGCGGCCCAAACCGACCCACATCCCCAAAAACATGATCCCCTTTATCAGATAGTAGGTAAGAACTCCTACCACCAATAATTCCAATGGACCATATTTCATATTGCCTCCATACCTTTCATACTGGCGGTCCTGGCTTTGCTGCCAATCCGATTGAGGTGGGTCTTATATGGATTCAATTGTCCCAGCAAGTATATATGATTAATAACGGCATAATCGTGCATATAGTTATTCTCCCTTTGAATGCCCTTGGAACGGGGGCTAAAGAATATTATAACCTTGCAAAATAACTATGCCTCTAATTATAGTTTAATGCCTTTAAATACACCACCCTTGATTGCGATAAATTAACACACCAAGGCGGACCAGGTGATAAGCCTCTCCCAGCCGTTTTGGGTGCTTAGTCGAAACTCCAATATCAACTCATAAAACATCGGACCAGACTATTTTTTTACTATGTTTTTCTTTTCATAACGGACCAGATTGATCAGATTCTCTTTATTGAGATCATCAACCAGATATAGAGCCCCTTCCCCTGCCTGGGCCAGCTTCTCCATAAAGCTGGCATTGGATTCGACCCCGATGCAAATGAATCGAAGCTTCTGACCGGGAATGTTGGCAGCTGCTGAAAGTGCATCCGCCTGGGCATCCATAGTCCATAATGCCGCATTGGGAATGCCGTCTGTTATCAATACCAGCAGGGGATTGCGCACCCGACTGTTCTTAATCAAATCCAAGGCCGTCATAATTCCACTGGCTAACGGGGTCATCCCCGCCGGATTGATGGTCTGCAGTCCCTTATTCAAAACACTCTGGCTACGGGTAAATGGTGCTACAACACGAGCGCTTCTTTCCTGGAAGGTTACCACTGCCACCCTTTCCTTGCCGGTGAGAAGCAAGTGCTGGGCTAAGAAACTGGCCGCCTGCCTTTTTTCGCCGGCCATACTACCGCTGGCATCCAATAGCAAGCAAATATCTATAGGTATGTAGGTCTTCTTATCGTAAAAATGCAAGTCCTGCTTCTTGATAGACAGCCTCTTATCGCCCCGCAGCAGGCCACTCTTCTTGGCTTGCACCACCGTCTGCGCCACGGCCATGTTGCCGGTCCAATTGTCCCGCTTATTGAGCGTACGGTTGTAATTAACCAGTTGGACATCAGTGGTGTCCTGATCCGATTGCCCGATCTTACTGAACCGGGATGTACGCCCCCCGGGCACTCGCCGGATATTGCGCCTTATCTCAGTCTCCAGTTCAATCCGATGTTTGATGACATAGTCTTGGACAGCTAGACCCTGCTTGGTAAGTATTCGACCCAATGGGGTCTTCTGCATCAATCCCAATTCTTCCAGCTGCTTGACATAATGATCTACGTCGCCCCATTTTTTCTTCTGGAAGTCGGCTCCCTTTCTTTTGAAGATATTGGTGGAAAACATCTGCATCCACTCCTCGATATCTTCTACTCCACCGAATTTTTCCGCCAACTTCAATACCAGTTGGTTTACATTTTCATCTGGGGCCATGAGCATGGCGTCTTTTCCCTTGAATTTTTTCCAGGGCAGTTTGATATAATTGCCAAAATCATCAAGAATCTTTTTTTCTTTGCCATGGGTTATGTTGCGAACCTCAGCCAATTGCACGCCTGACTGCAGGATTACCTCTTCAACTGCCGCAGCAATTACGTACACCAGAGCATATTGTTGACGGTTCAAGCGGATCAGGATATGGACATGGTCCTGACCTTCCTCACCCTCAATGTACGGTTCCATTTCATTTTGCATTATGTCGAACAGCCATCCTTGTCCCAGATTGGTAGTGATCTGGAGTTTTTCGACATAGGCGGCTACCGCTTTAAATCGCACATCATCAGCGTATTTTAATTGTTCGTCCTCTTCAATCACAAAATCATTTACAGCCCAAAATATGCCAAGCGCGACCTTCTGGGGGTCTATATTTCCTGGCATATGGTACACGTCTATATGAACTATTTGGTCGGTGTCGACGTAGTTGAGGTAGGTCTGACCAGCGTCAGAATTGAGCAAGATCTCCACTTGGCCCTTAATTTTCTTCTCCGGCATCCTTCTATGGGCCTTGGTGCTGACCACCACACTATCTCCTAGTCGTACCCCTTGGTCCTGACCAAGGTATAGCCCCAGATAATTGGCTACTGAGGTAGCACTGTTGATTCTGCCTTGCCCGGTTTCCATGAAGCTGCCTCCCAATTAATCGCGGTTAAAGTCGATGGATTTCTCGGTATTAACTAAATCCTTGCGCTTCAAATCCTTGAGCGGGCGACCCTCTTTCTTAAAATACTCAGGATCTTCGCCCGGTTCGTTTTTATCTGAGGACTTCTTGCCTCCCGAACTGAATATAGGCCCGCCTTTGCCATCATCGTTGATGACCCGGATGAGTCCATCAGCATCCATACGATGCTTCAATATAAGGGGCAGTATGCGGGCTACATCGTTGATACTGGCCTGGTCTCGTTCATTAATAATGCTAAATAGCACCGCCCCCTGCTGCATAGCCTCAATCGCTCTGATACTCTCCAGGTTGTGTTTTACATAGAGCCGGGCAATATAGTTGCGGACGAAATCCGGCAGGTCAGACTCCCTATATATTTCCGCCCACCGCAGCAGGGTCTGGGTATATTCTTGGTGCTTCTTCATGATAGCATCCAAATTCATTTGCTCGCGTTCCGGTTCCAGTCTGGTGGTATGGAAATTTTCCTTTAGCATTTTGGCCAGAACATCTATGGATGTAGGTCTTCCCATGTAGCAAACCATGTCGAAACGATCGGACAGCTGCCGGCGTATTTCTTCCAGCGGTCCGGGATCCTCGTCCGGATTGGAGGCGGCCCACACCGAGACATTAACTTTGACCGAGACAACCGGTAGGCCAGCCTCTTCGATTTGGACTACTCCGGGCTTGGTGCCCATCAAGTCTAAAAGAATATCCGTTATTTCCGGTGCGGTATCGGCCAGACGATTTATCTCATCCACAAACAAGATGCCCCGATGGGCCTGGGGGATCAGACCTGGTAGCAGACCTGCCTCTGGCTTGCTGGGATCAGTGAGTTTGGCCAGGTCTATACTGCCGGCCACAGTGCCTACTTTAGCCGAATGCGATATCTCCATGAAAGGCATCGGGACTGCTTCGATCCCGATATCGGCAATTGCCTGAGCTGACATGTGATGGTGCATGGGACAATGGGGTTTGGCCGGATCGCAATTGTAGATACAACCCTTGACCCGGATAATCGGAGGAAGAATATCCTGAGTCTTTCTCATGATCGTAGTTTTTCCTGTGCCCCGCAGGCCCTCAGCATGGATGTGCAAGGGTTCATCTGCTATGGTCGAAACCATTGACATCTTGATCATATCGAAAAGAGCTTTATTTCCTTCATACTGTTCTAACTGAGCATAGTACTTTAACATACACAATCCTCCTTTTAAGAATCAATGACGCCCGGTGCCAATCCTACCAAATGCTTATCCAATGGCACTTGACTCCAAAAGCCATTTACTAAATCCGGCGTCCCCAGTGACAATCATCCCCACCCTGCTTCCTGAATCAATAATAGATCATTTCATGATTTTTGTCTGTATCATTAATACCATATGATATGGATTCACAATCCAAATTCATTGACCATTCGTTATCTATCGGACTTGTTGCTTAAATCTCAAATACAACCACCAATTGCCCCTCCCAATAAATGAAGAAGGGGTTGGTACTCATTATAGCCGCATGGCTGAATGTATCCTACGGAGATTGTGGTCACTATTTACCATTGCCGAGTCTAGGCAAGAAATACGGAGGGTCCGGAATCAATTATTCTGCGACTGGACCCTCCGTTAACCTGAGACTATTCGATATGCTAGGCAAGCATATTACTCATCACACTGTTTAGCTTAATACCATTAATAGTATCATCAGCAATCCCATCAGCAACATAGCCATCAAACCCAGGAAGCCGACCTCGATGGTCAGATTCTCCATGCCCGCAAGTTTCCTGTGGCTGCTGTCCTCGGGTTTAAAACGGTAACTTGTCTCATTTAAGAACTTGGTAGTCATCGCGTTCGCCTCCTAACTGTTTGTTTGTGCTATTCATGTTACCTGGTCATTCAATCTCATCATTACGATCTATTGTTCTACCCTTTTGTATCATTATATACTAGCAATTTATGTGCCAACTCTTAAATGCTTCCGGCTTTTCTGTCGCCAGGCCCCTAATAATGACTCCTGCGGATATATCGTGTAGAAGATTTTAAGTTCTATCCTTATCCTCCTATGTAATCTAATTGTATCACATCTGTTTCCTTATTGTAACTGCGTGACATTATTGTTACAAACTAATCTCATAATTATATCTCCGCTACCAATTTGCCACCCCTTCCTGCTGACGCCAACGCAAACAAAGTCTGCGCAGAAAAGAAAAAGCCGGAAGGCAAAAACCTTCCGGCCAATGTTTCAATCGGGCGACTACTTCATTTCAGCTGCCTGAATGCGGGCTATGGCTCGTTGCAGAGCGGCCTCTGCTCTAGCCAGATTGGTATCTTCTGCTTTTGCTGCCAAGCGGGCCTCCGCCCTCTCTTTGGCCGCTTTTGCTCTCAGCACATCAATGTCGTCTCCCGGCTCAGCTGTTTCTGCCAAAACCCGGGCTTCATTGTTCATGACTTCCATGAATCCGCCACTGATGGCCATCCTCTTGATTCTGCCATCTACGTCGGTA
>JAQVXF010000041.1 GCA_028709355.1 Syntrophomonas sp. | reverse complement strand
AACCGCCTCCTGGTTTTAATAGTCTCCCTGCTCGACTTTATGTTTCAGTTGCAGCACGCCATGGAACAGGGCCTCTGGGCGGGGCGGGCAACCAGGTACGTAGATATCGACTTTGAACAGGGCATCGGCTCCCGGATAGACGCTGTATCCATCCCGGAAGGGACCGCCGCTGGTGGCGCAATTGCCCATGGCCAGCACCCACTTAGGGGAAGGCATCTGGGCATAGACTCGCTTGATCACCGGGGCCATCTTCAAGGTTATCGGGCCGGCGATAAGAAGCAGGTCGGCCTGACGTGGTGAAGCGCGGAACACTTCATAGCCATAGCGGGAGATATCGAAGCGGGCGCCGCTGGCGGCCAGCAACTCGATGGGGCAGCAATTGCATCCGTAATTCAAGGGCCAGAAGGAGCGGGCCCGGCCCCAGTTCCATAATTTCTCCAGGGTGGTGACGATTATGTTGTGACTGGCCAACTGGTCGACATCGGTGTCGGCGGCCGACGACAGCAGTATCTTTTTTAATACCATTGCAGGGCACCTTCTTTCCAGGCATACCACAGGCCCAGGGCCAGTATGGCTATAAAAATCAGCATCTCCACGAAAGCAAAGAGGCCCAGACTCTGGAACTTGACCGCCCATGGATACAGGAAGATGGTCTCCACGTCGAAGGCCAGGAAGACCAGGGCGTAGAGGAAGTAGTTGACCCGGAACCGCATCCAGCCGGAACCGATGGGATCTACCCCGCATTCATAAGGGAGCTGTTTTTCCGCGGAGGGTGCGCTTTTGGCCCGCAAGAGCCAGGCCCCGACCATGGCCGCCGCCGGGAACGCCAGGGTAAGAAGAAGAAAAACACCGAGGGTAGAATGGTCCGACATCTGATCGCCTCCAAATAATGCACGCCGACCAGCCGGTCAGCTGAATTACACCAATAGGAGTCATATTTGGCACTCGACTTAATATATATTAGTCATAATTCAAAATTTTGCAAGGGGCGAATTCCCCGAAATCCAGAAAATCAGAGCCGGGGCGCAGGTTTGGTATAGAGCTTGGCTTGGATATCTCATAGGTGGCGGCTCTGGTTACATTATAAACCAAACCTGTTTCCTTCAGTAATTTATCCTAGCTGGCTCACCAACACTTGACCCTGAGCCTGCGCCACCTGTGCTAATATAAAATCAACAACGCCAAGGGGAGGAATATGATGGCCAAGGTGAGCATAACCGTTTTCGGAGGCGTCAATCCCGGTTCCGGAAGTTGTGGGGCCGGGCTGGGTGTATGTTCCCCAGCCTCGACCGGGCCGAGGGAATACGAGGTGATGCGGGAGATCCTGGTGGATGTCATCGGGGAGGCCGAGGTGGAATTGGAGTTTATCGACACCGGGGGCCAAGACCTGGGTGTATTTCCTCTGGTAGAGCAGGCGGTCAGGGACGGGCACTTGTTCCCAATGGCAGTGATCGACGGTGAAGTGCGTTGGTCGGGATCGATACCGCTGGGAGCCATTATCGAGCTTATCAAAGCCCAGTCAAAACCATGAAGGTGGCAGCCAGCCGTTAACCGGATCCGAATCCGCAGCTGGTTTGGCCGCCGGGGATGGCTAACCGACAGCCTTTATAGTATCGTTGCTGCTATAATATGGGTATAACGACAATGAGCAGGATCAGCCGTGAAGATCGGCAAAGTCGAGGAAGCGAGCATGGAGAACAAGACTACCATCCAGATCGCGGGCATGAGCTGCGCGGCCTGCGCCGCCCGGATCGAAAAGAAATTAGGGAAGATGGAAGGCGTGGAGTCGGCCAACGTCAATCTGGCGCTGGAGAGGGCTACCGTCGCCTATGACGACAGCAAGGTGCAGCCTGAAAAGCTGGAAGAAGCCATAGCCGGGCTGGGGTACGCAGTGGTCCATGAGCATCCCCAATCCTTGAGGCAGGCTGAACTCCAGATAGAGGGGATGACCTGCGCCGCCTGTTCAGCCCGCATTGAGAAGAAGCTCAACTCCCTGCCCGGGATCACAACAGCCAGTGTCAACCTGGCCACTGAAAAGGCCACCGTGTCCTTCCAGCCGGAGCAGATCCAGGTCGGGGCTATGATATCCGCCATCCGTGAACTGGGTTACGAGGCCGCCGACATTGAATCCGGCACCGCAACCCAGACCCGGGAGCAGAAGGCCGGGGAGATCGAGCGGATGCGCCGCACCCTGCTGGTCGCGGTTCTGTTTAGCCTGCCGTTGGTGAGTGGCATGGTCCTGAGCCTGTTCAACATTCATAGCCCGGTGGTGGCGTGGCTGCACCACCCCTATCTGCAGCTGGCTCTGGCTACCCCGGTGCAGTTTGTCATCGGAGCCCGCTTCTACCGGGGATCCTACTATGCCTTGCGATCCGGGGCGGCCAATATGGATGTGCTGGTGGCGATGGGGACCACGGCCGCGTATCTATTTAGTGTCTACAACATCTTCGCCCAGCCGGCCGCATCCGGCAGCATGCCCGACCTGTATTTCGAAGCTTCCGCCATAATAATCACCCTGGTCCTGCTGGGCAAATATCTGGAAGCGGCGGCCAAGAGCCGCACCTCGGAGGCCATCGAGAAGCTGGCCCAACTGCAGGCTCGCACCGCCCGGGTACTGCGCAGCGGAAGAGAACAGGATATTCCCATCGAAGAGGTAGTGGTGGGGGATCTGGTCATAGTCAGGCCGGGGGAGAAGGTACCGGTGGACGGCAGAATTATCGAAGGCTCATCTTCCTTGGATGAATCGATGCTGACCGGCGAAAGCCTGCCGGTGGACAAGGAGAGCGGGGATCCGGTCTTCGGGGCCACTATCAACCGCTTTGGGGTCTTCAGGTTGGAAGCCACCCGGATCGGCAAGGATACCGCCCTGGCCCAGATAATCCGGATGGTTGAGGAAGCCCAGGGTTCCAAGGCTCCCATCCAGAAGATAGCGGACCGGGTGGCGGGGGTGTTCGTGCCAGTAGTGCTGGTGATCGCCGCCATAACCTTTGGCGCCTGGTATCTGAGCGGAGCGGGCATCGATAAATCTTTGATAAGTTCAGTAGCGGTATTGGTCATCGCTTGTCCCTGTGCCCTGGGGCTGGCCACCCCCACCGCCATCATGGTGGGCACCGGCAAGGGAGCGGAACATGGCATCCTCATCAAGGGGGGTGAATATCTGGAAATGGCCCATAAGATTGATACGGTGGTACTGGACAAGACCGGCACCATCACCAGGGGACAACCCCAGCTGACCGATGTCATCAGCCTGGGCAGCCTTGAAGAAAACCAGGTCCTGCGTCTGGCCGCGGCTGCTGAGAAGAACTCCGAACATCCCCTGGGCCAGTCTATATACACCCGTGGGCTGGAGTTACTGACCCAGGTGGATGAGCCGGTCCATTTCGAGGCGTTGCCCGGCCAGGGGGTCCGGGCGCTTCTGGGCGGACAGGAAGTGTATGTCGGCACCCTAAAACTGATGCAGCAGCAGGGTATCGCTATCAAGGGGGCCGAGCGGGTCATGCCCGGCCTGGAGGACCAGGGCAAGACAGCCATGCTGATGGCGGTTGACGGGCGGCTGGAAGCTATTCTGGCGGTGGCAGACACGGTCAAGGACAGTTCGCCCCAAGCTATCGCTGACCTTCAGGAGATGGGTATTGAAGTCATTATGATCACCGGTGACAACCAGCGGACGGCTGCGGCGATAGCCCGCCAGGTGGGGATTCATACGGTGCTGGCCGAGGTACTGCCGGAGAATAAGGCCCAGGAAGTGGGGAAACTGCAGGCCCAGGGTCGGATCGTGGCTATGGTGGGTGATGGCATCAACGATGCCCCCGCCCTGGCGGTTGCTGATGTAGGCATGGCCATGGGTACTGGTACTGACGTGGCTATCGAGACTGCCGACATCACCTTGATGCGCGGCGACCTGAGGACAGTGCCGGCCTCGATCCGCTTATCGCGGCAGACCATGAGGAAGATCAAGCAGAATCTGTTTTGGGCCTTCTTCTATAATATTATCGGTATCCCCTTCGCTGCCCTGGGGATGCTGAATCCCATCATCGCCGGGGCGGCCATGGCCTTCAGTTCGGTGTCGGTGGTGAGTAACTCCTTGAGCCTGAAAAGGTTTGATCCCAGCCGCCGCCATCATGGCTAAAGGGGCCTGGTCCAATTGGACTCGTCTCATTCTGGTGCAGGTTGGGCGGGCTTTAATCTGCAGTTTGCCGTTTCGGGGAAAATAAACGCAAAGGAGAGGTGGACAATGACCCAACAGACCAAGACCCTAGATGTGGAAGGAATGTCCTGCATGCATTGTGTCAACGCGATCAAGAAGTCGGTGGTTGCGCTGCCCGGCGTCAGTAAGGTCGAAGTGGATTTAATCGGTAAAAAGGTGGCGGTCGATTTCGATCCCAACCTGGTCGACCTGGGAAAGATCAAAGCCAAGATCGAGGATGCCGGCTATGAAGTAGTCTAATCACCGGGAGGGGGGATGCGGGGTGGCGGAAATGAGTATAATTTTTCGGGTTGAGGGGATGACCTGAATGCACTGCCGCAACGCTATCCGGAATTCGGTCAAAAAGCTGCCGGGTATCACCAGGACCGAAGTGGATCCGCCGGGAAAAAAGGTAGAGATTGAATTCGAAGCGGATCAGGTAACGGCCCAACAGATCAGGGAGCGGATCGAAGCGGTTGGCTACCGGGTAGTATAGGGAGGCGTCGGGTACGCCCCAATCGAGTTGACCCTGTCACTAGTGGAGTGGCAGGGTCGTTTGTTTGGGGGACCGCCTCGGTCACCATACCCTATTCGCGGCGGTTGCTTATTACAATCACCTTTGCCCTGTACATGCTTAACTTTGTGGATTGCACAGTTCAATATTCTGTGATAGAAATATATACAACGCCTGAACAAATGCTCATATGAACAGATGGGAGCCGGACGGAGGAGGATGGGAAGATGGTTATGCAGTTTGACCGCTGCGGTAGTCCATGCATCCATGAGGAAGCGGTGAACGAGGTGAGCCAGAGGATGCTGAGCGGGGAGGAGGCCCAGGCCCTGGCTGATACTTTCAAGACTCTGGCTGATCCCAACCGGGTCAAGATCGTATTTGCCTTGATGAACCGGGAACTGTGCGTATGCGACCTGGCGGTGGTGATAGGAGCTTCCGACTCGGCGGTATCTCACCAGTTACGGATGCTGCGCACCCAGAAGCTGGTCAAGTTCCGCCGGGAAGGGAAGATACTATACTACTCGCTGGTCGATGAACATATCGACAAGCTGTTCAAACAAGGCCTGGAGCATATCAGCCACAGCAAGGCATGGGCGGCCCGGTTCCTGGAACTTATTTAGGATACCCTTTTTGGGGTGCCAAGGAGAGAAAGCAGATGGCGCAAGTTATAGAGATCAAGCCGGTCAATGCTGCCGTCACTTTGCAGGTGAATGGTATGGATTGTGCCGACTGTGCTGCCAAAACCGAAAAGGCGGTCAAGAGTCTGCCGGGCATTCATGCGGCGCGGGTCAGTTTTCCGCAAGGCCGGCTGGAGGTGGAATATGATACCCTGCGCAGCAACACGGCGGCTATCATCGCCAAAGTGCGGTCGCTGGGCTATGATGCGGAAGAGTATCGTCCCGAGCGCGCTCTGGCCGGCACTGCGGGGCCAATCACCTTCGCCATCGGCGGACTGGATTGTGCCGACTGCGCCGCCCAATTGGAGAAGCGTATCGCCCAGGTGCCCGGGGTGGAGACGGCCCGGGTCAACTTCACCGCCTCGACCCTGGTAGTTCGCCACCACGGCGATGATCAGGCTATCCTGCAGGCAATCCACAGCATGGGCTATAGCGGACGGATCGAGGAGGGGCAGCGGCGTGCATCGGGCCCGACTTCCTTCTGGAAGAGCAATAAATATGTATTCCCCACCGTCGTATCTTTGGTGATGCTGGTACTGGGGTTGGTGACCTCGCGGATGGGAGTCTCGGCCGCCATCCCCACCGGCTTCTTCCTGGCGGGCATCATCCTGGGGGGTTACCTGGAGCTGAAGACCGGGCTGGCAGTCTTCCTGAGTATCCGCGAGCTGGACATGAATATCCTGATGAGTATTGCCGTGGTCGGAGCTATCTTCCTGGGTGAATTCGAGGAAGCGGCGGTGGTGGTCTTCTTGTTTTCCTTGGGCAACGCCTTGCAGGGCTACACCCTGGACAAGACCCGGAATTCTATCCGGGCCTTGATGGACCTGACACCCAGCCAGGCGCTGGTTCGGCGCGGCGGTATCATGATGACCCTGCCAGTGGACAAGATAATAGTAGATGACCTGGTGATCGTGCGTCCCGGCGACAAGATCGCCATGGACGGGGAAGTGGTCAAAGGGGCTTCGGCGGTCAACCAGGCGCCCATAACCGGAGAGTCGATCCCGGTAGAGAAAGGGATCGGGGATGAAGTGTTCGCCGGAACTATCAATGAGCTGGGTTCGATGGAGATAAGAGTCACCAAACTGGCTCAGGACAACACCATCTCCCGCCTGATCGCCATGGTGGAAGAGGCCCAGGGCCAGCGGGCCCCTTCCCAGCAATTCATCGACCGCTTCGCCCGCTACTATACCCCGGCGGTGATAATGGCGGCCCTGCTGGTGGCTACGGTCCCGGTGTTGTTACTGGGCCAGCCGTTTCAGAAGTGGTTCTACCAGGCCATGGCCATGCTGTTGGTAGCCTGTCCCTGTGCCCTGGTGATATCGACCCCGGTATCCATCGTGGCGGCTATCGGCAGCGCCGCCCGCAACGGGGTCCTGATCAAAGGGGGATCATACCTGGAAGAGGTCGGTGCACTGTCGGTGATTGCCTTCGACAAGACCGGAACCTTGACCAGCGGGCAGCCGGTGGTGACAGATGTGGTGCCGCGGCGAAGCACCCAGCAAGAGGTGCTGGGGATAGCCGCCGCCATCGAGACCCTGGCTGGCCATCCGCTGGGTGAGGCTATCATTAAGCAGGCGCGCCGGCAGCAGATCCCCATACCCAGGGCCGACCATTTCCAGGCGGTGCTGGGGCAGGGAGCCCGGGCCGAGGTAGCCGGCCGAACCTACCAGATCGGCAATCCCCGGTTTTTCGAAACCCTTGGTTTCCAATTGGGAGCCCTCGAGAGACAGTTGGCGGAGTTGCAGGACCAGGGCAAGACGGTCATGCTCCTGGGTGACGATTCTGAAATCATGGGGCTGATCGCCGTAGCCGATGAGATCCGGGCCAACGCTCCCAGCGCGGTGCAGCAGCTCCGACGGGCGGGTATCAGCAAAGTGATCATGCTCACCGGCGACAACGAGCGTACCGCCCAGGTCATCAGTGAACGGGCCGGTGCAGATGAGTTCAGGGCGGAACTCCTGCCCGAGGACAAGGTAGGGGTCATGCAGGAGCTGTTGGCCGAGAACTATAAGGTGGCCATGGTGGGCGATGGAGTCAATGATGCCCCGGCCATGGCGATATCCACAGTGGGCATCGCCATGGGGGCGGCCGGTACCGATGTAGCCCTGGAGACCGCCGATATAGCTTTGATGGCCGACGATCTGACCAAATTATCATACCTGATAAGATTGAGCCGTCGGACCCTGGGGATAATCAAGCAGAATATTATCTTCGCCCTGGCGGTCAAGGCTTTGATCCTGTTGCTGGTCGTCCCGGGCTGGCTGACCCTATGGCTGGCGGTGGTGGGGGATATGGGCAGCTCGCTGCTGGTGACCCTGAACAGCATGCGATTGCTGCGCAGCCGGCATGGGAGTTAGCCGGGGCCAGCCGCCGGGGAATCCAAGCAGGACGACGGCAGGCGAGGGAAATACGCAGGATCAACTAGCCCTGGCCCCGACGACAGCAAGACCAGCTTGGTATAAACTTAAGACAGGCCCCGCCCAGGGGCTATGACCATACTCGAGCGAAGGGGGAAGGCAATTGGCAGTCCGCAGCCACATCAGGCATTTTTTGCGTTATCGAGAGATCGCGCGGGTGTTTCTCAAACATGGATTGGGTTATCTGATCCAGCGGATGGGGATGCAGCGCTATGTACCCCTGCCGTCCCTGTATTCAGTGCAGATCTGTCAACTGGAATCGGATCATTGCATGGCAGATAAGCTGACTCATGCCCTGATGGAGCTGGGGCCCACTTTCGTCAAGTTCGGACAGGTGCTCAGCACCCGCTCGGATGTGCTGTCGCCGGAATTTATTGCTGAGTTGGAGCGGCTGCAGGACAAGGTGGCGCCGGTACCAGGGGACCAGATCCAAGCTGTGATAGCCGCCGAGCTCGGCCCGGTGGAGGATGTTTTCGCCAGTTTCGAAATCAATCCGCTGGCCGCCGCCTCCATCGGGCAAGTACATCGGGCGGTATTGAAGAGCGGGGAGCAGGTGGTGGTCAAGGTGCAGCGCCCCCACATCCAGGCCCAGGTAGAAAATGACCTGGAGCTCTTCAACCACCTGGCTCAGATGGTCGAGGCGCACTGGAATGAGGCCTCCCGCATCGGCCTGGTGAAAATAGTGGAGGATTACAGCAAAACCATGAAACTGGAGCTGGACTACCACCGGGAGGCCAAGAACACCGAGCGCATGAGGCAGGCTTTTGCCAAGGATGAGCATGTGGTCATACCGAGAATCTACTGGGAATACACTACCCCCCGGGTACTGACCGAGGAGTTCATCGATGGGATCAAACTTAGCGATATAGCTGCCCTCGAGGCCCGGGGCTGGGACCGGGGCCGGATATCCGAACTGGGCACCCGTTCCTTCTTGGCCCAGGTGCTGATGCAC
>JAQVXF010000040.1 GCA_028709355.1 Syntrophomonas sp. | reverse complement strand
CACCTTGATCGATGTGAACGAAAGTTATGCGGCCACCTTTGGCTTTACCAGGGAAGAGATCATCGGCAAAACCGTCACCGAATTGGGGATGTGGGCCGACCGGGCCGAACAGCAGGCGATGATCGAAAAGTTGTCTCAGGAGGGAAGTGCCAAGGATTGCGAATACGCCATCAAGACCAAGTCGGGCGAGACAGGCACGGTAGTGGCAAACGTGAACCTGATTGATATCGATGGTGAACGGTGTGTCCTGGTTTCCTCCAATAATATTACCAAGTTGAAACAATACGAACGGGAGATAGCCCATTGGGGCAATCTCAAACTGATTGCCCAGATGGCCGCCGGGGTGGCCCATGAGGTGCGCAATCCCCTGGCCTCAGTCAAGGGTTTCCTGCAGTTATTCGGGGAGGACCACAACTACGCCGGGGATAAAGAAAACATCGAGTTGATGATCGAGGAATTGGACCGAGTCAATGAGATGATCACTACCTTCCTGTCTATTGCCAATGAAAAACCGGTGGAATTGAGGTTGCGTAACCTGGGGGCCCAGATTCGGAATATCCTGCCCCTGATCGCTTCCGATGCCCGGAAGGCGGATGTGAATATCAAGGCCGAATTGCACAGTACTCCTGAGATCATGCTGGATAAAGGCGATTTCCGTAAACTACTGCTTAATCTGACCAACAATGGCATCCAAGCCATGAAGCCCAATGGGACCCTGATAATCAGGACTTTTGCTGATGAGAACGGCGTCAACCTGGTGGTCCGGGATGAGGGCCGGGGCATAACGCCCGAGGTCTTGGAGAAATTAGGCACCCCTTTTCTGACCACCAAGGATTATGGAACTGGCTTGGGCCTGGCGGTGTGTTACAGCATTGCCGAACGGCACAAGGCCCAGATAAGGGTGGACACCAGTCCGGAAGGCACCTGTTTCACGGTCACTTTCCCGAAGCCATAACCCCCAAGGCAAGGGGACGGTTCTGTTGCCTCGCTGGCCTTGTCCTGTCCTAGCGCTGTTCTTCATTACCCCTGCTGAATGAGGCCTGCAGATATTGCGGAGGACGATAGAAGAGGTTGGTCTTTGGGCATGACAGCCAATAACAGTCTCGAGGTCCCTCTGGCCAAAAAAAAGACAATTCTGCTGCCTGGCCCGCGCTCTCCGGGGTGTTTCTGGCCTGGCAACCGAATTGTCCTATGTTGTATAAATGTGGTATGACTTCTCCAGCCGGACTGTCAGGGTAAATAGGCGGTCAGCGGGATGCCTGGGCGTTTCTGGCCCCGCTTGCTTCTATGGGGTCGGGGCGAAATAGATCTCCACCCGCCGGTTCAGCGCCCGGCCTTCCTCGGTAGCATTGTCGCCGATGGGATAGAGCTCTCCGTAAGCCTTGATATCATATTCGATCTTATTATCCACCTGCAAATCCTTGAATACCTGCACCACCATTGCTGCCCGCTGCTCCGACAGCCACTGCCCGGCCGCGTCATCCCCCACATCGTCGGTATAGGCGCTGAGCTTCATTTTGCCTGGATTGTCACGGATCAAGACCGCTAACTGCTGGAGTTTGGCCATCTGTGATGGTATCACCTGGCTGCTGTTGGATTCGAAATTTATGACGATGTTGACCGGGGTGGGCACCTCCCGGGTCGGTGGCGGGGGAGGGGCAGGAGCCGGTGCTGGAGCGGACGGAGCCGGCTGCACCGGGGCCTGGATAGCGGGCGGATTATTGTCCGCCGGCCGGTTCTTGGCATACATGCTATAAGCGCCCGCTCCGCCGGCCAGCAGCAGTACCAGCAACAATCCCGTCACCGGGATCTTGACTTTGGGCGCTTTAGGTACATCCTCCTCCAGCAATTCAAAGGTGTCGTCCAGTTTACTCACAAGTTCATCTCCCTAGAGTATTAGTCGTTTGCCACGGTGGGCGCATCTGGGCTAAATCAGGCCACCCGACCACCGGTTGGATAAGATGTGTTTGGAGTGCAGCCCAGCAAAGGCATGACTCTCTTCGTATTAATAGATATATGAACATATTACCGTACCACGGCGGGAATTTCATCTACAGTTTCAAAGCAGGCTAACCCGGACGATCTCGACAGGGGAGCGGCTGAACACCGCATTGGCATAGCACAATCGAAAGTACCCAGGCCCTTCTAATCGCCACTTGGCGGTAATGGACCGGCCGTGCCAGGCAACCCAACCGGCCCCGATACCCTTAAAAAATGGTTTACTAACATGGAAAATTATGTTAAGCTACATTATAGTCGCAATCAGGCGAAGTAACAAAGCCATGAGTCCAAGACTGAAGGGATGACGGCCGGGATAACCGCAGCCGAGATTCAGTACCCAGAACCTGCTGTGCCAATTGCATAAGCAGGTTTTCACGTATACCGTCCGGATGCGGGACCATCCGGGAGGGGCAGGCAGACGCCGGAATATTGCAGAGCGGGGTGAGGGGATCATGGGGAAGACCGTTGAGGAATTGAATATCGGTGATAAGGCATCTTTCACCAAGACCGTGACTGAATACGATGTCTATTCGTTCGCCGGGGTTTCACTCGATTTTAATCCGTCCCATACGGACGCACAATGGGCCAGTAGTACCTTCTATGGCAAGATAATCGCTCATGCGGTGTTGTCGATGGGGTTCATATCCAACGTGCTGGGGACTCAGCTGCCGGGGGCGGGGGTCATCTATGTACGGCAAAAGCTGGAATACAAGAAGCCTATCTTTGTAGACGATACCATCACCGCCACAGTGGAAGTGATCAAGAAGGATGAGGCCAAGAACCGGGTCTGGCTGCATACCTGGACTGCTAACCAGAACGGCGAAGTGGTGGCTGACGGAGAGGCGTTGATGATGCCCCCCCGCAAAGCTACAGCCAAAGTGATGTGAAACAGCGCCCGGAGAACCAGCCAGACTCTTAACACAAAGGAGGTGCACAAAAGGATGGGAATAACCGTTGAGGAGATGAATATCGGCGACACCGCCTCTCTGACCAAGAGCGTGACTGATTACGATGTTTATTCCATGGCCGGTATAACCGGTGACTTCAATCCCGCCCATATCGATACCATGTATGCCATCGACACCGCCTTCAAGGAGCGGATAGCCCATGGCGTGTTATCGGTCAGCCTGATATCAGGGGTGTTGGGCACCCAACTCCCGGGGCCGGGAGTGATCTTCATCAGCCAGGTATGCGAGTTCAAGAGGCCGGTCTATGTGGGAGACACAATCACCGCCACAGTCGAAGTGGTCAAGAAAGATGAAGCCCGCAACCGGGTGTGGCTGCGCACTACCTGCTGCAACCAGAGAGGGGAGCTGGTACTGGACGGGGAGGCGGAGATGAGGCCGCCCCGGAGAAAAAAGGGCGACACTCGTGTGGGGCAGGTTTCATCTGCATAGAATGATAGGTTACAATACAACTAGACCATGATTAAGGAAGGGAGCTACTGAATGATGAATAATCAGGACAGCCTGACCAAGAGTTATGAACTTATGGAGAAAGCCATGGAGAAGGCGTGGGATATGTGGAAGATGGGGCTGACCAGTTTCACCTCCGTCCAGGAACAGATCGAGAATCTGACCAAGCAGCAGTTTGAACAGAACAAGTCCGCCCGCAGCAAAATGATGGAGATGGAAGACGAACGGCAGAAGCTGATGACCGGCAACCAGGAGCAGCTGCGCCAGATGGTGGAGGAGGCGGTCGGTAAGACCTACGCCCAAGCCCAAAAAGCCAACGAAGAAATGGCTGCCGCGCTCAACAAACAAGTAGACATGGTCATCCAACAGATGAAACAATACCAGGACCAGACCCACAACATGCTTAAGGAAACCGTACTCAACACCTATCTGCAGAGCGAGAAGAAGCAATATAGCGCCATCGCCAACCTGACCAACCAGGTCGAAGACCTGACCAAGAAGATGATCAGCATGTCCACCCAGATCCAGAAGATGGGCAAGGCGTAACACATTCAGGTATTTATCTCTAGGTCGCCTGCATTCTGCCAGGCGACTTTTCTTCCTGTTTTTTGTGTTTTATGGTTCAGGGTTGAACAAGAAAAGGAGATGTGGCGATGTATCTTATTCTTATGGGCCCCCCCGGGGCAGGCAAGGGAACCCAGGCTGACAACATCGAGCGAAAATACTGGATACCCCATATTTCCACCGGTGATATGTTCCGCACTGCTATTCGGTTCGGCACCGAGTTGGGCCTGCAGGCCAAGGTGTTCCTGGATGCAGGCCACCTGGTGCCGGATGAGTTGACTATAGGGATCGTGCGGGCGCGTCTGGCGGAGCGGGACTGTGCCAAAGGCTTCCTGCTGGATGGGTTCCCCCGCAACGTAGTACAAGCACAAGCGCTGGAAGACATCTTGGCAGCCTGGAACAAGAAAATGGATGCGGTAATAAATATCGAGGTGCCCGATGAAGTGTTGGTGCCGCGCCTGTCCGGACGGAGGACCTGCTCCCAGTGCGGGGCGACCTACCATCTTCTGTTCAATCCGCCCCGGCAGGACTGCTGTTGTGACTTGTGTTCGGGAGCACTCGAGCAGCGTATTGATGACCGGGAGGAGACGGTGGCCGAGCGGCTGGACGATTATGGGGCCCAGACCCGGCCCCTGGCCGAGTATTACGCTCAACGGGGCTTGCTGCGAACCATAAATGGTGACCAGAGCTTGGACAAGGTATTCGAAGATATCGTCGCCAGCCTGCGCTAGAGAGAGACAGCAGGTGGTGGGCAGGGGAGAGTCCTGCCCGGTGCAGAGGGAGGAATACAGTACTTGCGTCAGCATGAGTCCGTATGGGGGGAGGCTGCGAATTGAAGAGTTATTACCTGGAAGATTTTGCGGTTGGGCAAAGATACATAAGTTCGGGGCGTACCGTGACCGAATCTGACATCGGCTGGTTTGCCGGATTGTCCGGGGATGTGACTACCCTGTCCATAGACAGCGAGGCCGCCAAGAAGAGTGATTTCGGGGGGCGCATCGCCCAGGGGATGCTGGGTTCATCCATCCTGTTCGGACTGTGGGTGCGGTTGGGACTGATGGAGCGCAACGGCATTGCCCTTTTGGAGAGCAACTGGAAATACGTACTGCCAATCAGGCCGGGAGACACGATCCACTGCGAGTGTGAGGTCACCGAAGTGAAAGTATCCTCCAAACCAACCCGGGGGACGGTGGTCTTGAAGATAGATGGCGTCAATCAACTGGAAGAGATAGTCCAGGAAGGCCGCATCGTCTTCCTGATGAAGGCCCGCGGCCTCTACTAAGGCACGGAAGCATGGGGACGTTCTTTTTGCTTCCCAAAAATACCGAAGCGCGTGGCAGGTGCGCCGTCAATAACTTGGGGACAGTCCACCAATTATTGACGTCAATTTAGGTTAGTCCCGTTAAATGACGCTCCTTTAATTCTGAAATACCGAAGCTAACACCACCCTGGTGCAACCTTGGATATGGTTCCCGGGCCTCATTGGTCACCCAGTGCATCATATCCGGACCGGCGGCCCTTAATCCCTGAGGCTGAAAGCCGGGCGGGCCATATCGCCGCTGGAGAATTTGTCCCCGGGGTAGACCCGGTAGCCCAGTTCCACTGAGCGGCCCATGACATCCATACTAACTCTCTTGGGATCCACCCCCACCAGATTGCCCATTATCCAAGGTCCTTCCTCCAACTCCACCAATACTATGGTGTAGGGCAGTTCGTTCTCGCGACCTTCCCCGGCGATGTAGGATGTCGTGAAGCTGACGACCTTGCCCCGTCCGCTCATCTGCACCACCTTCAGGTTGGTGCTCACGCATTCAGCACAGACCATCATCGGGGGACAGGTGAATTTGCCGCAGTCTTCACACCTCAGACCCATCAAGCGGTCTTTTTTTAGGGCTTTGTTATATTCCTGCCAGGTCAATTTATATTCCATCACCATTGCCTCCTTTACTGATTGGTCATAATCAGACTGAGCAGGACCCCATCCCCGCCCAACGTATCGATGATGCCATATTTAGCCCCTTCCACCTGACGACCTTGTTCCACCATATCACCTCTTAACTGTAGTGTAACCTCATAGACCTGGGAAACCCCGGTAGCGCCGATAGGATGACCCTTGGCTTTCAATCCCCCGGAGATATTGATCGGTATCTTACCTCCCAGTCTGGTCTCGCCTTTTTCCCAAGCCCATCCGGATTGGCCGGGTTCGAAGAACCCCAGTCCTTCAGCCGCGATCATGGCGGCGATGCTGAAACAGTCGTGCAGCTCGCACAGGTCCATATCCTTAGGGGTGAGGCCGGCCATCCGGTAGGATTGCTGGCAGGCCACTTCCCGGGCATGGAGTTGAGGGAGATACTTGTATTGGGAGCTCAGTTTGCCCGAGGATGCTTGCCCCACCCCGGCGAAGAAGACCGGTTTTTTGACCAGCCTCCTCGCGGTTTCCTCGGAAGCGATAATTAGGGCGGCCGCCCCATCGGAAAAAGGGCAGGCATCTTGCAGCTGGATGGGAGTCGATACCATGAAGCTGTTGAGCACGTCCTCCTTGCTTATCAGTTTGTGAATCTGGGCGTTGGGATTCTTCATGGCATATTCATGGGACTGCACCGACACCGCCGCCATCTGTTCTTTTAGGGCGGCCAGGGGGATTTCATACTTCTTGGCGTAGAGGTGGGCCAGTAATGCAAACACAGCCGGGAAGGTGAAGCCAGAGGGGAATTCATAACGGGAATCACCGTACATAGAAAAGGTGCGGGTGGCCAGACCGGTGCTCATGGCAGTACACTTTTCGGTTCCACCTACCAGCATGATGTCATAGTATCCCGAGGCGACCAGCAAAACCGCGTCCCGAACCGCCATACTGCCAGAAGCGCAGGCGCCCTCGAAGCGACTGGCGGGCACATTGAAGCAACCGATGTCGTTGGCGAAGAATGATTGGATCATGCCCTGGCCCTCTTCGAAAGGTCCGAGGACATTACCGACATTGATCGCTTGTACGTCCCGGGGAGTGATGTTGGCTTCATTGATGGCATCGAGAGCCACCTCGGCCAGCATCTCCAGGGAGGTTTTGGGTGAGTTGAAACAGAACTTGGAGTGTCCGGTACCTATGACTGCCACTCTTCTCATCTTTACTCCTCCTTCTCGATGACCTAGGGGACGGACCTATTTAGGAGCCAGACGGAGCGCCCCGTCCAATCGAATAGTTTCCCCGTTCAACATGGGATTTTCGATGATCTGCTGCACCAAAAGGGCAAATTCCTCGGGTTTGCCCAACCGGGAGGGGAAGGGCACCATTTTGCCCAGGGCTTCCCGGACAGGCTCCGCTAGTCCAGCCATCATGGGAGTCTGATATAATCCCGGGGCGATAGTACAGATGCGGATTCCCTCATTGGCCAGGTCCCGGGCTACCGGCAAGGTCAATCCGACCAGGGCAGCCTTGCTGGCGGCATAGGCAGCTTGGCCTACTTGTCCGTCGAAGGCGGCGATGGAAGCGGTGTTGATGATCACACCCCGCCCCTCTTCATCGTTCAGTTCATTGGCTACCATTTGCACCGCCGCCAACCGCATCACGTTGAAGGGACCGACCACATTGACCTCCAGGGTCCTTTTGAACAAGTCCAGGTCATGGGGGCCTTTTTTACTGGCCAGCTTGGCTCCGGGAGCGATTCCGGCACAATTGACGACGATATCGATACGCGGGAATCTTTGCCGAGCGAAATCAAGCGCAGCCGTGACGTCGGCGGTGGACGTGATGTCGGTCTGCCAGAAAGCTACTGAAGGACCCAGCTCCGCCGCGATGGCCGAACCCCGTTCATCATCCAAATCCATGATCAATACCTGGGCCTCTCGGGCGGCCAGATGCCGGACTGTTGCTTCGCCCAGCCCGGAGGCCCCGCCGCTGACCAGAGCGGTCTTGCCTTCCATCTTCATCATCGATCCATCCCTTCTGCTGACCGCTGGGTGAGCGGCAGCTGCTCTCGATCTGCTTGCCTTCATTTATAGCAAACAGCGTGCCAGATAATCAAAGCCCGATTTAAAGGGTAATATGAGCGGACTCGATCCGGGGGCAATGCATTTGTGCAGAGGTTACAACCAAGATGGCCGCCGTTTTATCCTGAAATTATGAAAGTTGTAGTGAGAGCAGGCGGACTACTCTATGAAGTAGTCTAAAAATGGGGATTTACTTAACCTGCTGCGGAGCGCGAGTAGAATAACCCGGATTAGGCGGATTTGCATGGGCGAAAGAGCCTATTACGGCAGAATTGCCTGGGAATAGTATGATGGCGGGATCAGTCTTCCTCTTTGCGGATTTCAGTGATGTCGAGCCCGTAGCGGGCTGCCTTGCGCAGGACGGTGGAGGGATCTACACCAAGGTGTTTGGCCACCTTGCGGGTGGAACCGTAGCGGGAATAAGCAGTCAGGATGATTTCCTTTTCCAGGTTTTCCACGGCTTCCTTGAGGGGCATTAATCCCTGCACCGTGACCTGGGGATGAGTATCCGGGCGTGAAGATTTTTGCAGGAACAGGGGGAGGTCATCATGAGTCACGAAATCCCTAGGGATGGTCACGATGAGCCTTTCGATGATGTTTTCCAATTCCCGGACATTTCCAGGCCAATCGTATTCCATCAGGGCGTCGAGCACATCGGGGAATATCTCTTTATTCAGACGATGCCTTTTGTTGAATACTCTAACGAAATGGGCAACCAACAGGGGTATCTCGTCTTTGCGCACCCGCAGAGGAGGCACTTCTATCGGGACCACATTGAGGCGATAATATAGATCCTCCCGGAAATCACCG
>JAQVXF010000039.1 GCA_028709355.1 Syntrophomonas sp. | reverse complement strand
ACCGGGGGCATGACCTATGAAGCCCTCAACCCCGGCGGTCATGAGGGCTGTGACTTGATAGTGATACTCAATGATAACGAAATGTCGATCTCCAAGAATGTAGGGGCCATGTCCGGATACCTCAACCGCCTCCGCACCGATCCCAACTATAACCGCACCAAAGAGGAAGTGGGCAGTGCGCTAACCCGCATCCCGGGCATCGGACCCAACATTGCCCGGGCGGCGGGGCGGCTCAAGGATACCGTCAAATACTTGATGGTGCCGGGCATGTGGTTCGAGGAACTGGGCTTCCACTACATCGGCCCGATCAACGGCCATGAACTCGAAGCGCTCATCCAGGTGCTGAAAAATGCACGCCGCATCAAAGGCCCGGTGCTGATTCACACCATTACTGAAAAAGGCCGCGGCTATGAACCGGCGCGGAAGAATCCTGATGTCTTCCACGGGGTGGGGCCCTTCGATCCTTACACCGGCTTGCAGGCCCGCAAACCCTTGAAGACTTACACCGAGATCTTCGGAGAATATATGTGTGCGGTGGGAGCCTGTGACCCAAGAGTGGTAGCCATCACTGCCGCCATGACGAGTGGAACAGGCCTGACTGAGTTTGCCCGACTTTTCCCCGACCGGTTTTTTGACGTCGGAATCTGCGAACAACATGCGGTTACCATGGCAGCGGGGATGGCCCGCGCTGGCCTCAAACCCGTGGTAAGCATATACTCCACCTTTCTGCAAAGGGCGTATGATCAGATAATCCACGATGTTGCTCTGCAGAACCTGCCGGTAGTATTCGCCATTGACCGGGCTGGTCTGGTCGGTGAAGATGGACCTACCCACCACGGGGTTTTCGACCTCTCCTATCTGCGCCCCATACCCAACCTTACCATTATGGCCCCCAGCAACGAAAACGAGCTGGTGGATATGATGCACACGGCCTTGGCGAATGACGGGCCGGTAGCAATCCGCTACCCAAGGGGAGCAGGAGAGGGCATGGCGGTAGCGGCTGAGCCGAAGCTCTTGCCGCTTGGGCAGGTAGAAGTTATTGCCCAGGGGACCGATTTAGCTATAGTTGCAGTGGGACGCGCAGTGGGGCTGGCCAAAGAAGCACTTGTATCACTGGAGGAGCGGGAGTTAAGCGTGGAATTGATAAATGCCCGTTATATCAAACCGCTCGATCCCCAGTTTGTTGCCAATTTATCCAAACGTTTCAGCCGGATCGTCACCCTGGAAGATAATGTGATGACTGGTGGATTTGGCAGTTCCCTGCTGGAAGCACTGGGCCAGCAGTCATATACCGGAGATGTTCTATGTATCGGTATCCCGGATGAATTTGTGGAGCAGGGCCGGGTCGACATCTTACTGGAGCTTCTCAATATGGAGACCGAATCGGTCGTGGAAAGGATCCTTTGCCGGTGGCCCGAGCTCGGTAGCCGCTTGACACTGGAATTAAGGAAAATTGGGCAGAGTTAGGTTGGACAACCTGGTCTACAGCCGGGGATTGGCTCCCAGCCGCGAGAAGGCCCGGGCGATGATAATCGCCGGGGAGGTTTGGGTGGGCAGCGTACAATTTTTCAAGCCCGGTGCCCAAGTGGAAGAGTCGGTCGAGCTCAGGATCGAGTCCCGGCGCCTTAAATATGTGAGCCGGGGAGGTTTTAAACTGGAAGGTGCCATATCTGCCTTTGACCTGAACTTCGCTGGCAAGGTGGTCCTGGATGTCGGTGCTTCCACCGGCGGTTATACCGACTGCGCCCTCCAAAATGGTGCAGTTAAGGTTTTTGCCCTCGATGTCGGCTATGGCCAACTGGACTGGACTTTGCGCACCGATCCGAGGGTGGTGGTTATGGAGAGGACCAATGTCCGCTATTTGGACCGGGCCCGACTGGGAGAGCCGGTAGATATCATCACCATGGACGTGTCCTTCATCTCCATCCGGTTGATTCTCCCGGTATTGAAAGATATGCTCGTTGCCAACGGTGAGGTGGTTAGCCTGGTAAAACCTCAATTCGAGGCGGGCCGGGACCAAGTAGGCAAGCACGGGGTAGTCAAGGACCCATTGGTGCACCGGGAGGTGCTGCAACGGTGTGTGGATGTTGCTGCTGAGGTGGGCCTGCCTTGTGTCGGAGTTGCGTTCTCTCCCATCAAAGGCCCGAAGGGGAACATCGAGTATTTCATCCATCTTAAAAAAATGGCGGGACTTGCATTAATCAGCAGGGACCAGTTAGATGAAGCGGTACGCAGGGCTCATAGCGTGCTAGGGGGTAAAGAATAGATGAGGATAGTTGTAGTCAACAACAAACGGCTCGCCAGCACGGTGGAAATGGGGCAGCGCCTTGCGCAAGCTCTGGTCGCCATGGGGATAGAGGTGCTGATCGACAGCAGCAGCGCCGTCATTACTGCCTTACCGTTCGAGGCCATGATAGTCCTGGGTGGTGATGGGACCATGATCAGGACCGCGCGCCAATATGCCGACCGGGATGTGCCGGTACTGGGCGTAAATATGGGTACAGTAGGGTTTCTCAGCAATATCCGGGCGGAGGAGTTGGACCAGTACCTGGAGCGGTTCGTGCAAGGGGATTTCGGCCTGGAGGAAAGGATGCTCCAGGAGGTCAGTTTGCACCAGGACGGTACCTTGATCGGCAGCCTGCTGAGTCTCAACGAAGTCAGCATCAAGTCCCAAGGTTCAAGGATAATTACCGTTGCGGTGAAGGTGGACGGCCACCACCACGGCCTATACCGGGGTGATGGGGTGATCATCGCGACTCCCAGCGGTTCCACTGCCTATTCTTTGTCCTGCGGCGGCCCGATTATCGATCCGGCCTTGGATGCCTTTGCCCTCACCCCGATAACGTCCTATCAGCTCAACAAACGACCGTTGGTCATTGCCGCTGCCAAACACATTGAAATCGACCCCTTTGATGGTGAGCAATACCACATAGCCGTGGACGGACAGGTGACCCGGGCAATCAGCGGCGACTGTTCTATTCATGTCAGGAAGGCCGACCACCGGTTAAGGCTGGCTATCATGAAACCGCGGCATTTCTTTGAGACCATCATGGAGCGATTACAGCGTGATAGTTGAAAATATGTTCCTGGCCGGGAAATAAGTCCCGCTGACAGGAAAGATTTAAGGGGGCAGAGGTATGAAGTCCCGGCGACATTTTGCAATCCGGGAGATTCTCGGCAGCGGCCGCATCAGCACCCAGGAAGAGCTGTGCGAGGCGCTCCGCGAAAAGGGTTTCGATATCACCCAGGCTACCGTCTCCCGCGATATCAGGGAGTTGAGGCTGGTCAAGATTCCGGCCGACAACGGTTATTACTATGCCTGGCCTGAGGCTCGGGTGCCGGTGCAGATGCAGCGGACCAGGCGCATATTCAGTGATTCAGTGGTCAGCATGGACTCCAGCGAGAACATAATCGTGATAAAGACTTTGCCGGGAGCAGCTCAGTCGATCGGCTCTTTGATCGATAGCCTGGATAATCCTCAGATATTAGGGACGGTGGCTGGTGATGATACCATCCTGGTGGTGATAAAGTCCAAGCGTATGGTCAAACAGGTACAATCATATTTCGAGGGATTTATGAAGCCCTGAGCCAGATGAACGAGTCAAGCGTCTGGAATCCCAACCCTGAGGCCACGGGCACGGTAAATGGTTGCGGCCAGATGGTGCGATGGGGCGCTGGGGACCAGCTTAATCCTCAAATTTTCAACGAGAGTGGGGGCATATCGGAGTAAAGCCAAGGAACGCATCGACTTCGATAACATGATCATGCTGGAAGAATTGTACATAAAAAACTTTGTCCTGGTTGAAGATATCAACCTGCGCTTCTCCACCGGCATAAATGTCCTCAGTGGAGAAACTGGAGCGGGCAAGTCCATCATTATCGATGCCCTGGGCGTAATGTTGGGTGATCGGGTCAACACGGACTTCGTCAGGGACAACCACCACCGGGCTGTCATAGAGGGAGTATTCAATGTGGGCGGCAATAAAGGGGCGCGCTTATTCTTGACCCAGCAGGGATTGACAGATGACCAGGAACCGGACAAAGTGATCCTAAGCCGGGAAATCAATCCTGGCGGCAAATCGGCGGCCAGGATAAACAGCCACCCCGTCACCATCTCGGTTCTGAAAGCTTTGACCAGCAACCTGGTCGACATCCACCTCCAGGATGATCGCCAGAATATCTTGAAACCGGCCTATTACTTGGATTATGTAGACGGTTTTGCTGGTAATGTGGAGAAGATTCAGGATGAGGTGGCCACCCGATACCAGGCGCTGCAGTTGCGCCAGAAGCAGTTGTTGGAGTTGCAGGCGAGTCACCAGCATCGCCACCAACGGATCGACTATCTGGATTTTCAGATCCAGGAGATCGAATCCAGCCATTTACAAACCGATGAGGAAGAGGAGTTAACCTTAAAACGCGATAGGATCAAGAATGCCTCCCGCCTGCTTAAAGGCAGCGACCGCCTGCTGGAGTTACTCTACAACGCTGGTGATGCTTCCAGTGCCCATGATCAAGTAGCAAGAGGTTTGGATGAGGTGACCCAACTTAAAAATGACAGCTTCTTTGCCTCCTTGGCGGAGCCGCTGGAAAATATATACTATTCTCTCCAGGAAGTATCACGCCGCCTGGCCGACTTCAAAGAGACCCTGGATTTTGAACCGGGTGAACTTGAAGAGGCCGAAAACCGCCTCTACCAGCTCAACCGGCTTAAGACCAAGTACGGTGCTGGGGTGGAGGATATATTAAAATACCTGGAAATGGCCCGGCTGGAAAGAGATGAACTTCTGGTCAGTGAGGACAGACTGGAACAGGTCCGGCAGGACATCGAGGCTATACGGGCAAACTACATGCGCGCCGCACAAGAACTGAGCCGGCAGCGCAGCCAAGCAGCGGATATCCTAGCCCAGAAGATGGGCAATGAACTTATCGACCTGAATATGCCTGCCGTAGGTTTCGAAGTCCAGATGTCCCGTAAAGATACCCCGGGTCCTAAAGGAATAGATGAAGTGGAGTTTTGGTTTTCGCCCAATCCGGGTGAAGAATTGAAACCCATGAGCCGGATAGCTTCCGGAGGTGAGATATCGCGTTTCATCCTGGCCCTAAAAACCGCTCTGGCGGGCATATACAAGATCCCCACTTTGATATTCGATGAGATTGATGTGGGTCTGGGGGGAGAGGCTTTGAAATCGGTAGCTCGAAAACTGGGAGAGCTGGCCCGGACGCACCAACTGATACTGGTTACCCATTCCCCCCAAGTGGCCAGCTTGGGCGACCGCAATTTAACCGTTGAGAAGACAGTGGTCGATGGCCAGACCTATACCATGGTCAAGGAGCTAGACGCTGAAGGGAAGCTGATTGAGGTAGCCAGGATGATGGCTGGAGAAGATTATTCACAGCTTACCCTGGAGCACGCCCGGGAAATGATAGCCGCGGCTCAACCCCAGGACCGACCTGAATGACCACTAGGTCAATATATCGACGGTCCCCCTTTTTTGTATCGCAAGTCTTGAAATCCAAACCTAAGTCAGATTCTTCAGTACCAGTAAAAAGAGGTAAACACGTGGCAATTGTCGAAAAGTATTCCTTCAGGTACAGAAAGTCGCATCTAAATGCGGCAAGGGAGGATCATCAAAGTGACTGGGGCAATTAATCCAATTCGAATACTGGTGGCGGACGACAATCGTGAATTTTGCAGCATCTTGAGTGATTACCTATCCAATCAGCCTGACTTCCAGGTCATGGATATCTGCTCCAATGGTGTTGAAGTGCTGGACATACTTGCGAAGAAGGATATCGATGTACTGATCCTCGATCTAATCATGCCCTATCTGGACGGCATAGGTGTATTGGAAGAAGTGAACCGTCTGAAGTTGAGTCCCCGTCCCCGGATCATAATATTGACTGCCTTCGGCCAGGAGAATATCACCCAGAAGGCCGTCCGATTAGGGGCGGACTACTACATACTGAAACCCTTCAACCTGCCGGTCTTAGGCGAACGGGTCCGGCAGGTGATCGGGGATATCCTACCCAATATGGAGAGAAGCGCCTCGCTACCGCAGTTTATCCCTGCCACACCCAGGGATCTGGAGTTGGAGGTGACTCGTATTATCCATGAGATAGGGGTGCCCGCCCACGTCAAGGGGTACCAATATCTTCGCGCCGCAATCATGCTGGTGACTGAAGAGATGAATTATTTGGGCGCGGTCACCAAGGAACTGTATCCAGCCATCGCCAAACGATACGACACGACACCCAGCCGGGTGGAACGGGCTATCCGCCATGCCATCGAACTGGCCTGGGAGCGGGGCGACTTCGAGCGGATCAACAAGTTTTTCGGTTACGCTGCCAATGGAGAAAAGGGCAAACCTACCAACTCAGAGTTCATCGCCATAATAGCTGATAAACTTAGATTGGCCGGCAAGGTCAACTAAACTCTGTTAACCCGGTTAAGAGGAGCCGCCATATCGGGATTGGGCCAGATAATGGCTTGTATATCCTTAGCTTGATGTCCCCGGTTTGTCCATCAATGGATCGACAAACCGGGGTTTTGGTATTGGTGTGATCACTGGTGTAACGGGGTTGGCAGCCTGGATATCAATGAACCCGTTTATTTACTAAACATGGGTTAAAACAGGGCGATTCTTGAATATGAATCGCCTTGGATTGGATTGAAGAGCGATTAGGATATGTTATAATGCAGGTGAAAAATTCATAACGGCGGTCGCAGATCTACCCGCCTTAACAAAACAAGGAGGAACGACACCCATGCAGCCAAGCTCCAAAATGGGCTTATCCATTCCCTTTCTCATCATTACTGGTTTTTTCATCTCCTTTTTATTGATCACCAATGTAGTAGCAGGTCGCTTGGTGCAGTTGGGAGGGATGACCCTCACCGCCGACCTGTTCTTGTTCCCGTTGACTTACATCTTCGGCGATGTCCTCACAGAGGTCTACGGGTTCAGGAAAGCCCGCCTCGCTATATGGCTGGGTTTTGCCGCCAATTTCATCATGGCTTTGGTATTCATATTGGTAATCTCCTTGCCCAGTCCTTCCTTCTGGGAGCACGAAGCCGCTTATCGGACTGTCCTGGGTTTTGCCCCGCGGATTGTGCTGGCCTCCCTGATCGCCTATTTTGCGGGAGAATTCTCCAACTCTGTGGTCCTCTCCCGTTTGAAGATAGCAACCCGGGGCAGATGGCTTTGGACCCGCACCATAGGCTCCACCCTGATAGGACAGGGGATCGATACCACCGTGTTTATGAGCATCGCTTTCGTGGGATTATATTCGACCGACATCTTCATGGGTATGGTGCTGGTCCAATATGGGTGGAAGGTGGCCTATGAGGTGTTGGCAACCCCAGTCACCTATGCGGTGATCGGCTATCTGAAACGCAGTGAAGGTCTGGACACTTATGATTATGACGTAGATTATAATCCGTTCCGGTTGAATTAAGGTAGGGCGCGCCAGCAGTTGGTGAACGACGGGCCGATGGGCCAGGGCTTTTCAGTTAGGCAGCGGTGATGTAGTATGGTGAAACAAGTGGTGCTATACCAGCCTGTTCTAGAAGGACCAGGAACGCAGGTCGGAGCCAGGAGGAATGGGAAGTGCAGGCAGACCATGGAAATGATGGCGATCCCCTGATCATAGTAGGCTCGGGCAAGGTGGCCTGGAATGTATATAAGATCGCCATTCTGCTTGGCTATAAGGTTACGGTCATCGATGACAGAGAAGAGACCATGACTGCGGTGCGATTTCCAGCTGTCAGCCAGCTTCTACTGGGTGATGTGATCAGCATTCTGCGGAAAAGCTCAATAACCGAGACTACCAGCATAGTGCTGGTCAGTCATCATCATGAGCATGATCTGAATGCCTTGCGTGAGGTGGTCTACTCTCCCGCCCGGTATATCGGAGCATTAGGCAATAAACGCAAGGTAACCACGTATTACTACGCCCTGGAGGCTGAGGGGATTCCGGGAGAGGCGTTGGAAAGGGTCCATGTCCCCATCGGTTTGGACATCGGCGGAATCGGGGCGGCAGAGATAGCGCTGTCAGTGATGGCCGAAATCCAAGCCGTGAAATATGGGCGCCCGGGAGGATTTGTGGTTCTGCAGGCAAGAAGGGGGATGGTAGATACAGATGACTTATTCTAAGTATTGTCGGATCGACAGAGAGAGATTGATAACCAGTTTTCTGGAAATGATCGCGATAGATTCAGTTTCCGGCCATGAAGCCCCATTCCGGGACTATCTGTTCGACCGGTTCAAGGAGCTTGGTTTCACCGGGTTTGAAGATGATGCTGGATCCAGGTTGCAGGGTGATGCTGGCAATCTGCTGTTCAGGCTGCCTGGCACCCTCGAAGGTCCCCCTTTGCTCCTGGCAACTCACATGGATACAGTCGTACCGGGCAATAATATCCAGGGGATGCTGGCCGAACTGGACGGGCAACCCGTCATCAAGAGTGTCGGCGATACCATCCTGGGTGGTGATGATAAGGCGGGGATAGCTGCCCTCTTGGAAGCAATCCGGGTCATCCTGGAAAACCAGCTTGATTATCCCCCGGTGGAACTGCTGTTTACGGTAAGCGAAGAACAGGGTTTGTTGGGTATCAAGAACTTTGATTTTGCTTCGCTGCAGGCCCCTATAGGATATGTGCTGGACAGCGGGGGAGACCCTGGCACTATCGTGGTGCGGTCTCCTTGCCAGAATGAGATCGAATACCGGGTGCAGGGTAAGGCTGCCCACGCCGGGATGTGTCCCGAGGAAGGCCGCAACGCCATCCAGATCATGGCCCGGGCTTTG